>JASFIU010000269.1:0-6689 GCA_050122495.1 Desulfobacterales bacterium
GCATTCGTCTGTGGGATCCGCGAGAAATTGAGTTGCCGAATGTCGGCTTGATTGTAGTCCAAGATGCTGAAACGGGCGAGCAATTGTACGTCGACACCAGCAATCCCGAATTCCGGCGCCGTTTCGTGGAAGCGGCAGAAAGGCGTGAAACCACGCTAAAGCAAGACCTAAAGCACGCCGGCGTCGATCTTTATGGAGTATCCACAGACGAAGACTTGGTGGATGCAATTGTCCGTATGGCAATCCAGCGCAAAAAACGGAAGAGATAACACGACAATGACCTTTATCTGGCCCTGGATGCTGATCGCGCTGTTGCTGGTTCCTCTTTTTCTCTGGGGAGATATGCAGCTACGCCGCAGGCGGCGGCAGGCGGCGGTCGATTTAGGGGCGTTGAGTGTGGTGAAAGATGGTTCCGGGCGCAGCCCAGACAGACGGCGCCACATTCTCGCTTCGTTCTCTTTACTCGGTCTGACGCTGCTATTCTTTGGTCTATCCAGGCCAGAAATGTTTGTCGATCTGCCAAGAGTGGAAGGTACCGTTATCCTGGCTTTTGATGTGTCCAGCAGTATGACGGCCGATGATGTGGAGCCAACGCGTATAGAAGCGGCCAAGGTGGCGGCCCGGATGGTGGTGGAAAACCAACCCGGCACCATCCGGGTCGGCGTGGTCGCCTTTGGCAATGGCGGCCTGGTCGTGCAGCCCCCGACAAATGATCAAGAGGCCGTCTTGGCGGCCATCGATCGCCTGAACCCGCAAGGGGCCACGTCGCTGGCCCAGGGCATCTTTACCGCGCTCAACGCCATCGCCGGGCAGGCGATACCCATCGACCCGGCCGCCCTCGAAGAGGGCACGCCGATAGAGATTGGCAGCTTTCCATCTGCCGTGGTGCTGTTGCTAACAGATGGCGAGAATACGGTCGCGCGCGATCCCCTCGAAATCGCCCAACTGGCCGCCGAATCGGGGGTGCGAATCTATCCGGTGGGCATCGGCAGCCCAGAGGGTGTTGTTCTGCAAATCGATGGCTTTAACGTCTTGTCCCGGTTAGACGAAAAGATCCTAAAGAAGATCGCCGGCCTGACCAACGGCGCATACTATCACGCCGCTGACAGCGAATCGTTGCACGGGATTTACCGGAATGTGGATCTGCAGTTGACGGTCAGGGGAGAAAAGATGGAGGTAACCGCCCTTTTCGCCGGACTCGGGTTGCTGTTCCTTCTGGTTGGCGGCATATTGTCACTACTTTGGTTTGGGAGAATGCCATTATGAGTTTCCTGTGGCCCTGGTTTTTGTTGCTCCTCGTGCTCATCCCGTTGCTTGTTGCGTTTTATATCTGGATCCTGCGGCGGAAACGCAGATTCGCGGTGCGCTATTCCAGCCTATCGCTCATCCGTGAAGCGCTCCCCAAGCACGCCCATTGGCGGCAGAATCTGCCCTTTGTTCTCTTTTTATTGGCAGTGGTCTGCCTGTCAATCGCCGTAGCCCGTCCCGTTGCCGTCGTAAGCATCCCGCTCAGCCGCACCACCGTCATCCTGGCCATCGATCTTTCCCGCAGCATGTGTGCGACAGACATCTCGCCCAATCGATTGACGGTGGCCCAGGAGGCCGTACTGGCCTTTATTGAGGATCAGGCCGATGATATCCGGATCGGCATTGTCGCCTTTGCAGGATTTGCCGAACTCGTTGTTCTTCCCACGAACGACAAAGACGCTTTGAAAAAAGCAGTGGAAAATTTCACCACCTCGATCGGCACGGCCATCGGCAGCGCGACCCTCAAATCCATTGACACCATCGCCGAGATAAACGAGGCCGTCGCGCCCAGCGGCGTCCATCTCGACGCCGGGGACGATGAAGCGCCCCTGGTAGCGGATTTTTACCAACCGGACATCATCGTCGTGCTCACAGATGGCGCCAACACCCACGGGCCGTTGCCCCTCGATGCCGCTCACAAGGCTGCCGATCGCCAGGTGCGTGTCTATACCATCGGTTTTGGCACCGCAGACCCGGGGCAAATAGTCTGTACCCCAAAGCAGTTGGGAAGCGATGCTTTTGGTAGCAGTGGTGGTAGCGGGTTAGGTGACTGGTTTGATCCCAGCTACTTTCGCCGTTACCTGATCCTGGATGAGAAAACACTGCGCGGCATGGCTGACCTCACCGGCGGAGCATATTATCGTGCCCAGGATGTAAAACAACTTTACACCGTCTTTGCCAATCTGCCAAAAGAAATGGCCCTGCAAAAGGAACGGATCGAAATCAGTGTCCTCTTTACAATCATGGGGGCCGCTTTTACCGCCGCCGCAGCCGGGCTGGCCCTCCTTTGGCATCGCTTTCCCTAACCACCTTTTTTATGCTTAAAATGTAGCTGCGTTTTCTTGGACTACTCTTACAATAGCCGTTTTTAGTAGCCACTTCCAGTTTGTGGATTGCGTAATGACAAATCTACCATATTTCATTCTTAAAAAAATGATAAACTTCGTGCCTGCTCCCACAATTCTTTGTGCGCACCTAATTTTTATGAATTGCATCTAGTAAACTTTAATTTTTCTATGTTTATTAATACGAATCCATCTAATTTTAAGGAATTATCAAAAATATCGATATTATAAATCCAATGGAAAATTGAAATTTTGATCTCTTGGTTGTCACTTTGTTTTTGCGGGGGAGGCAGCAGATATGGCTTTCCCGAAGGGAACTAGAAACATCCTTTCCTCTCGGATAATTTTAAAACCTTGCTTTGAGGTGACCATTGTGCCTTCAAGATTAACGTTATTTCGTCCGAATGCTGGATTGTCTTGATTGATCGGAACGGTCAAACTAAGTTCGACTTCATCACTGACCTTTGATACCTGCAATGGCTCTCCGCTTGGTTCAATCAGCTCGTGCTTTTTTTCGAGCTGCTTTCTCCATTCATTGTCATCTAATATAACTGTGACTGGCGTTCTCAGTCTCAAAGCAGATCTGCTTTGCCCGTAGTAAGAGCCAAAGTAGGTTCCTGAGCTGCCCTTTATCCAATAGGGACGAGACACTCTAACTATCACAATCGTGTCATATGGCAGATCAGTATCCAGCCAAAATTGCAGCTCCTTTCCCTTCAATACGCTGTTTACTTTGAATCTATCACAGAAAACCTTTGTAATGGCTGGTGAAACCGCTTTTTGAGTCTTATTTGCTGCTGGTATTGACTTTTTCGTTTCGCCTTCAACATTTCGATTTTCGCTTGTATCGGCTAAAGGAATAGTTTTATGAGTCCTTTTTGTTGGTATAACAGTCTCCTTATTATCTTTCTCATCATTTTGTTGTTTGATTCTAATTTGAGCTGGTTGTTTTTTTTGCTTTCTTTTTTGTTCACTTATTTTAGGCTTTCTAATTTCTTTTAATTCAGCCATTTTTTTGGCTGATTCATGTTGGTACCAAAAATAGACCAATCCCAAAAATCCAATAAAAGCAATCAAGGAAATTATAATATTCAGTAGGCTTGATTTCTTATCAATTGCATTTTTCCAATTTGATCCTTTTGTAATTTGCGTTTTGTTATTTTGAGCAAAGACCAAACCACAATACTCACATTTATCAATTCCCTCCTGCGGGTATTTACATCGAGGGCATACTTTTTCCATTATCTTATTCCTGAATATGAAAAAAATACATCTGTCTTGCCAGTTACCTTAAAAACCCGCTAAATATCACCAAATCCTAAAGGTCGAGATAGGAATATCATATCTTTAATTCAAATTCCAACCTGAATCTTTTTGTAAATTTAAGGCCGATAACAGTATATAGCCTGGATTTATTTTGAGAAAAATAGATGGGGCGAACTACAATTTTTTATATTAGTTTGGATTGTGTCATCAGTGCATGATGAAAACATTGATAAAAATTTAGAGGGGTTGTGTATTAGGCGGAGCAATCTAAAATAGCTCAATGGTTAAATAACGGATGCTAATCTGAAAAAAATTGGCCACCCACATATGCTTTCTGTATAGCCGCAATCTATCATTAAGCCATATTTCATATTGCGTATCGCAATCTAAAACATACAAACAATTTTTAATCTTATGTTCGTTAATTTATATAGGCTCAATAGGCAGGAGGCTTCCAAGGGAAGTGAATCCGTCGTAATAGCTAAAACCCTAAAAAAGAGGTATTTTTAGTATCGCGGCTACTATTGGGAATATTATCCTTCTTGCAACATATTAATAAATTCAGGCAGCATCATGATATGTACATATCTTTATTTAGGCATATTGAGTAAGGCCCAAAAATATTAACCAGTGCAAACGTGAACCATCCAAGCTGCCAATCATGCCGGTTAAAGGAAAATGAGGATAAAGCGTCAGGTCTGCACTCTTGGCAGAAGCAAAGAATCTTTCAAGCGTGCCGACTTGATCCTTATCAACTTCGTGGGGGGCGATGGGCGATTAAATGTGACAGGCAACCCAGTGGCCTTGACTGATTTCGATCAAGTCTGGCCGGTTCAACGTGCACACGTCTTTGCTTTTTGCACAGCGTGGATGGAAGGTACAGCCCCGGGGAGGTGAAATCTGGCTGGGTACTTCACCCTGCAGGCGGATGCGTTTATTCTGCCGGATGGGTTTTATCGTCGGTACGGCGGATAATAACGCCTGGGTATAGGGGTGAAGCGGGTGGCGAAATAGGTCGACAGTATCCGCTAATTCCACTATCCGCCCTGTATACATAACGGCCACACGATCACAAATGTGCCTCACAACACTCAGGTCGTGCGAGATGAACAAATAGGTCAGTGAAAATTGATTTTGAAGCTCCACTAGGAGGTTTAAGATCTGCGCTTGAATGGATACATCCAGTGCTGAAACCGGTTCATCGGCTACAATGAGTTTGGGATTTAATGCCAGCGCCCGGGCAATACAGATTCGCTGGCGTTGGCCGCCGGAGAATTCGTGAGGATAGCGGTCAATTTGTTCCGGTCGAATCCCCACCAGGTTAGCCAATTCATTGACACGCTCCCGACTTTGTTTTTTGGAAAGCAATTTGTGGACCGCAAAGCTTTCGCCGATGATTCTGCTGACCTTCTTACGTGGATTCAGAGAGGAATAAGGGTCCTGGAAAATAACCTGCATATATCTTCGCGCCGCCTGAAGCTGATGTCGATCATACGCCAGAATATCCTGATCCTCAAAAAAGATGCGACCTTCGGTGGGATCTTCGAGACGGAGAATGCAGCGCCCGAGGGTGGTTTTACCACAGCCGGACTCTCCTACCAGCCCGAAGGTCTCACCTTGTTTTGCGCTTAGATCAACCCCATCCACGGCTTTCAGAAATATGGGTTTGCCGCGTAAGAATCCGCCTCCGATAGCAAAATATTTTTTTAATCCTTGGACAGTCAGCAATTCTTGATTATTCATACAGCCAACACCTAACCAGATGACCGGAGCCTTTATCGAGAAGAATCGGTTCATCCCGGCGGCAACGATCCAAAACATGTTTGCAGCGGTCCTGAAAGGAGCAGCCGTCTGCCAACTCAAATAGATTCGGTACCATACCGGGGATGGTTTTGAGCATTTTATTTGTCGATATGGGTTTGTCGATTTGCGGAATCGATTCCATCAAACCAACGGTGTAAGGGTGCAGCGGAAGGCCGAAAAGGTCACCGACCGATGCATATTCGACAACTTGGCCGGCATACATGACAGCCACCCACTGCGCCATTTCAAAGACAACCCCCAGGTCGTGGGTAATCAGCAGGTTTGATGTTTCGAGCTCGGCGGTGAGGGCATTCATCAGGTCCAGAATTTGGGCCTGGATGGTCACATCCAACGCCGTTGTGGGTTCGTCGGCAATGACCATTTTGGGGTGGCTCGACAGCGCCATGGCAATCAAAACGCGCTGGCGCATACCACCGCTGATTTGATGAGGGTATTCTCTCAGCCGTTGTTTTGGATCAGGAATGCCGACTTTAGACAGCATATCCAGAGCCCGGCTCAAGGCTTCTTTGCGGCCAACCGCTTGGTGTAATTGGATGACTTCCGCCATCTGAGTCCCGATGCGGTAAACAGGATTCAAGGCGGTCATGGGTTCCTGAAAAATCATGGAAACCGTGTTGCCGCGAATGTGACGCATTTGCGGTTCAGACAGCTGTAACAGGTCACGGTCATCAAAAATGATTTCACCATTCACAATTTTACCCGGCGGATCCGGCACCAGGCGCATGATAGAAAGTGCCGTTACGCTTTTGCCACAACCGGATTCTCCTACCAAACCCAGCGTTTCTCCTCTGGGGACTTTCAGATCCACCCCGTTGACAGCTTTGGCAATGCCTTCGTCGGTTTTGAAGTAGGTGTGCAAATTACGAATTTCCAGTAGCGTGTTTTGCATAACGTCGCATCAATTATTTTAACCTGAGTTTGGGATTGATAACCTCTCGAATTCCGTCTCCGATCAATGTGAATCCGGTAACCCCCAGCATGATGAACAAACCGGGAAAAACGGTCATCCACCATTCACCGCTGACGATGTATTGACGACCTTCGGCGATCATCAGGCCCCATTCCGGAATGGGAAGCTTGGCGCCGAGCCCGATAAAGCTCAGACTTGCTACCCACAGGATCCCGTAGCCGGTGTAAATGGTTGCCTGCACGATCAAAGGGGTCATCGAGTTGGGGAGAACATCCGTCAGTATAATCCGCATTTGAGATGAGCCCAGCGCGATAGCG
>JASFIU010000270.1:0-6679 GCA_050122495.1 Desulfobacterales bacterium
ATTCCATAGTCACCATGTTCGATATCTTCCAAAGACTTTTTTATTTTATTAATCAATATTCTTTCTCTGTCTCGAATCCGAAGGTTGAAACTTCGTTCCGCATCAAATGCTGCCTGATCAATGGGGTCCGGCGAATAATCATCGTATGATCTCAAGCCATCAACAGTATTGCCAGCATGGCTTAGTAACTCATCCAGCCAATTTGTTAGCGGTTCCTTTAAGGGTGCTAATTCTCTCTCTTCCATTTTTGTGGCGCCCTATAAAGCATATAGCTTTCGATTTCAGAAATGACTAGATTCCGTGAAAGTGAGCAAAAATGATGCCACGGATGTAACCTGTTGGAATACAATCAGATTGCGATTTTAGAATATAAAAAATAACGACAATTACATCGTGTTTGCAAACAATTCGGAACCCGAAGTGCCTGTTTCCCTGGATTCAGAGAGAAAAAATCGGGTGAAACCGCACCCAAAACACCGTAGCACAGCTGTGACTGCCAGACATCGACAAGGTGAGTTGGAAATCGGAACCGCAGGTTCCCACAAGTCCAATTCAGGAACTCCTGGTTCCGGTGAACATTTCTATAAATTCCAATACTATAGAACAAATTCTGCGGAAAAGAAGTAAAATTGTAAACGAATTCTATCGATAGGGTTGTCGTGTGAATTTCGAAAATAAAATGCATTTAACTAAAATTCAGATAGTTATAATTTTGGCATTAATCTTGAAGTAACTTACCATTTTAAAGATGCCGATTCGAAAATTTACGACGGTTAAATGCCATTAAATACGCCGATCAAAAACTGAAAAATTTGTTAACTACAGGTTGCATTGATGAAAAAAATTAAGCGATTTTTATATTTCAAAAATAAATCCCACCTTAAATATTGGCTTTCAGTCCTTTTGGCTATTTTGTTTTCATATAGTTTTGCTCAGGGCAAATCTTTCTTTAATGAGATAATTACGTTGAACATAGAAAATGAACCACTGGCAGAGGTGCTGGAAGAGATATCACAGGCTACTGGCTACGAGCTGATTATTGATGAAAATTGGGGTGACCTCCCCATCACCGTGAAATTTGATGCCATACCATTGGATCAAGCCCTAAAGCAAATACTGGCCAAAGTAAATCATGCTATTATTTATCGTTCTGATCGCAGAGTATTGATTAGAATTTATGAAGAAGATTCAACCGTCTCCATGCATGCCGGCGCTTCGACTTTAAATCGGAAACCGCCTATAACAATTTACACTCAGGAGATCGACAATTCAGCATCTTTAAATTCATCTCCCATCCCTGTTAGCGATATGCAAGATGAATCTGAGGCATCGGATTCAGTCTCCAGCCAGCCGGAAAAGGAAGATGATGAGGATGAAGATGAAAATAAAAGCTCAGATGAGAATACAGATGCTGAAGGTCAGAAATGATGCCTTTGTAAGATGAGAATTACCAAAGAAAAATTAAAAAAATTGCTGAAAATCATCTCTGAGAGTGAGATCCCACCAGATCTTTCCCGAAAAACGGCACACGATGCACTCAGCATTGTTATTGATGCGATAAATTCTACGGTTGGCGGTTTAATCATTACTGACCTAAATGGTACTATTCGCTTTGCAAATCCATCCTTTTGTAAAATGTTTGATTATTCCCATGACGATATAATTGGTACGAACGCGGCCGATTTGTTTTCTACAAAAGAAGTCCGATCGTTCTCGGATGTTGTTGCAATCGTAGATATCAGCAAAGACGATTCTCAGGAATTTGTAGCTGAAAGCAAAGAAGGAAGAAGTTTCGCGGTGGAGGTATCAGCATCAAATGTTACTTCGAGCACCGGGGAACCTGTCGGAAGAATGGCCTCCTTCATTGATATTACCAAAAGGAAGCAAATCGAGGCTGACAGAGAAAAGCTGATTAGTAAATTACAGGATGCGCTCAATAAAATAAAGACGTTGAGGGGAATTATACCCATATGTGCTTCATGCAAGAAAATTCGAGATGATACGGGCTATTGGAATCAGCTAGAGAGCTACATTAGGGAACATTCTGATGCTGTCTTCAGCCATGGAATATGCCCTGAATGTATTAAAAAGCTTTACCCAGACTTAAACAAGTAGCCACGCCCGGATAAAAGCAATTGAACCTCATTTCATTGCATCAATTGTTGTTTTTTCATCATACTATCCCCCTAATCTGGGCAAAAGTATCGAAGCAAAACTTAACACAAAGAAAAACCCGCACATGTCCGTTATGGTTGTTAGTAGCGGCCCGGAAGCCAGGGCGGGATCGGTGCGCATGCCTCTTAGAATCAACGGAACCAGTCCGCCGAAACTCACAGCTACCAGTGTGTCGGCAGCCAGTGAAACCCCCACCACCAACCCGAGGTAAGGATTTCCTCTCCACAGAAGCGCCGCGCCTCCAAGTAAAATTCCCAGTAAGAGGCCGTTGATGATACCGATAGTAAATTCTTTGGCCAGTATGCGAACCAATTCCCGGGGTCGCACCAGCCCCAGCGTCAATTCCCGGATACTCACCGCAACGGCCTGGTTGCCGGAGCAACCGCTCATGTCGGATATAATCGGCAGAAATACTGCCAGACAATGGCTTTTTCCAATGTGTCCTGATAAAGGATGATAAGACTCGCAGCAATGATGTTAAGAACAATATTGATGCTGAGCCATGACAATCTGCGAGAAGATCGCTTGAATAATGACATGCTCCTGAACTCTTCGCCGCCAACGATACCGGCAAATTTCGAAACAGCTGATTGTTCTGCCGGTTGGCCGCCTCTCTCACCGTTGAACTTCGGATAACACCGACTAAATTTCCGGTGTCATCAACAACCGGCACACCCAAAAATGTGTTCTGCCTGAAAAATTCTCTTAGCTCACGAAGTGAAGTGTGGACATTGACACTCAGTGGGTTTCTCACCATTACTTCGTGGATCGGTTGGTGTTTGGGTGCCATTAAAAGATCGCGCAGCCGGAGCACTCCCACGAGTTTCCTGGTATCGGTAACCACATAAGCATATTGGATTTCATAGTCAGAATATTGTTCACCATGCTGTCGCAGATCATCTAAAAAATCTTTTATCCGGTGTTGGTCGGTGTAGGAAAGATACTCGGTTATCATCAGACCGCCGGCTGTATTTTCGGGATAACTCATCAATTGCCGTATTTTTTGGGCACTAACATCTCCCATATCCAGCAAGATGGACTCGGCATGTCCTTCATTGAGTTTCTTCATAACATCTGCTTGCGGTCGCTTTCCATCTCTTCAACAATTGAAACCGCTTGTGTCTGAGAAAGCTGCGCAATAATGTTGGGAACGCCAATGTCCGAAATTTTTTTAGTAACCATGAAGTAGCGATCGAATCTCCCGTGTCGGGAATGGTCATCGGCCGATTGAATTTACCGCTCGTTCACCAAGGTGATGCGGTAATTCATATCGCCCGAATCGATCGACTCGCGGGCATCGAACCCATCATAGCGGATTTTAAAGAAGATATTATTGATGAAAGCTAATGTCATGTCCCGCCCGTAAATTACTAAACAGCAATTGAGTTTATTCAAGTTAATACGCATTATTTTCGGTTTCAGGCCCCTGGCTACTTGCTTCTGGCCGAACCGCAGAAAAGCAGCAAGGAACAACTCAGAAGTGACCAGTAGCCAGTGGCCAGCGAGCAGCGACAAGAAACCTGTAAAGAATTCAACTGAACTAAAGTATACCGCTAGCGCGCATTTGCCTTTAAGGCGTCAGCGGCCACAAAAGCGGCAAAACAAAAATAATAACAATCAGAATGACGAATGTTAACAAACCGCCGATTTTGAAATAATCCATAAAACGGTAACCCCCCGGCCCCATTACCAGAATATTGGCCGGGTGCGATATGGGTGTCATAAAACTTGACGATGCCGCCATGGCAACCGCCATCATTAATGCATGGGGAGCCAGCCCCATATTTGCCGATGTGTTTAAAACGATGGGCGCCATGAGTACCACCAGGGCGGCTGTGGGCACAAAACAGGTTGCCAAGAATGTCAGCGCCACCAGGCCCAGCATCACGGCCTGGGGTCCAAAGGGGCCGACAACGGTGACAACGCCCTCAGCAATTAGCCTTGCAGCCCCGGTTTGATCCAGGGCCGTGCCCAGCGGCAGCAATCCGGCAATCAGGAACACCGCCTTCCACTCGATCTGGCGGTAGGCCTCATCCATCGACAGACAGCCGAAAAGGACCATCAGCGCCGCACCGATTACGGCAGCGATGTATATCGGCACCCATCCCATAAGGACCGGCAGTAAGATGCCGACCATAATTAAAATTGAAAATTTCATCTTCTCCAGCCGCAGCTCTTCCTGAGCCTCTCCCGTCAGCACGATAAATTCAGGCTCACTGCCCAGCATTTGCAGATTTTTTCTTGGTCCAAAAAGAAGCAAGGCATCACCGAACTGCAAGGCCATATCCCGCAGATTGGACCGGTGGGCCTTTCCCTGGCGCAAGATGGCGAGTACACTCAAACCATATTTTTCACGGAAATTAAGCTGGCGCAGTGTGGTTCCAATCAAGGTCGTATGCGGGGAAAGAACGGCTTCCACCAGCCCTACACTTCCCGAAACCAGCGTCTTGATGTCCGGGCGGGTCCTTCGTTCGATGATCAGTTTTTCGAGCTCCCTTAAGATTTCAAAATCAGACTGGCGGCCTTCGACCACCAGCCGGTCGTTGGCCTGTAATGTTTCCGATGGTTCCGGGATCAAAATTGGATCGGTGCCCCGTAAAATACCGAGAACCCGGCTGCCGAGGCTCTCTCCCAGCCGACTCTCTTTCAGGGTTTTTCCAATCATGCCCGATTCCGGGGGCACCGTCATGACCATCAAACGCTCGTGGAGATGATAGATATCGATAAGCTCGGATCGGGGGACGAACCGGAATTGATCGAATCCGGATATACTTTTAAATTCCTCCAGGCGTTCAATGCGTCCGGCAATCAAAAGCACATCACCCGGCAGTAGCTGAATATCCTGGAGATTCGTGCGTCTGATTCCACCGGTTCGGCGAATCGCCAGCACATTGGCTTCAAATCGGCCTCGAAAGCCTATGGTATTCAGGGTTTTGCCGATAAATTCAGAATTTCCCGCAATGATAATTTCGCCAATTTTTATTTCACCTGAATAGGGCTCTTCAATATCAATTCCACTCTTTTCAACAATTAGCTGCTGCCAGTTTTTCAATTCCTTTAAATCTTCAATGCTGCCCTCAACCGTCAATTGATCTCCGGCCTGCAGAATTTCGGCGGGTCCGGGAGCGGATCTTATTTGTCTATTGCGCGTGATACCGATCACGTTCCAGCCCAGGGCCGATCCCAGCCGACTCTCGGCCAGAGTTTTATTCACGAGTAACGAGTCATGGGGTATGCGAATATTGAACAGCTGCTCATCGAGGTCGTACTGGCTTTCCCAGTCAACGTTTTTTCTGCGGGTCGCTTCTTTGGCAACATCGCGCTGGGGTAAAAACCGCCGCCCGATCAAGGTCATAAAGGCGATGCCGGAGAACATAATCGTCAGGCCCACCGGTGTAAAATCGAAAAAGGTAAACGACTTTAGCCCTGCATCCCTCAGGGCCTCACTTACAAGGATGTTGGGAGGCGTGCCAATCTGGGTCGTCACCCCCCCCAGCAGGGACCCGTATGCCAGCGGTATCAGAAGGCGTGAAGGCGGGCTTCCCGTGTGACGCGCGATGTCCATGACCACCGGAAGCATTAAAGCCGCCACAGCCACATTATTCATGACGGCGGACATCACGCCGGCACTGACCATGATAACAACGATCATGCGGGTTTCATTGCTGCCCGCCATTCTCATTACAAAGCGGCCGATGGCATTGGCAACCCCCGTCTGGGTTAATCCCCCGCTCAGTATAAATACCGCCCAAACCGTGATCACAGCCGGATTGCTGAAACCCGACAGGGCCTCGGCCGGTTTTACCAGGCCGGTTAAGGTGACCGCTCCAAGCGACAGCAGGGCGGTAACCTCCATCGGGATCCATTCGGTAATTAAAAATATGACCGCAACCACCAGCATGGACAATACGAGTATGATTTCCGGTGTCATAATTTCTCCTTAAAAGAGAACAAAAAATTAAAAATGGTTGAGAATTCCGAGTCAAGATCATAGAATTAAGAACATTTCAAAACCGGAGGGTAATCATCAAAACCCATGAAGCAACCCACGCGAATGGGAAAAAAGACATCAGCGTTTCTGCATGTCGATTTTCATCAACTTGGTGATTATGTTAAACAAATAAAATTCAGCCGGATTCGGATTATCTCAACTGACAGCAGGAGCGTTGAGAATGGTTCAGCCCAGCCACGGCAATCCTAAAAATAAAAAATTTCGCACCGAAGAAGATCTGGCCCAGATGCTTGTTCGTGTCGCTCAGACGGCTCCGGTCGATGCCATCATCTGTGCCACTGAAACAGGGGCCTTTGCCAACCAAGTCCATAGTCTATCCCAACAGATTCGTGTTATTGCCGCCACAACAAACGCCGAAACTTATGACGCGCTCACAAAAAAAGGCCTGCAAACTTTACGGCTGCCCATCCGGGCAATTGACCGACACAACCAGGTTCGACACATGCTTTCCGTTGCACTTCGGTCGCGGATGATTTCGGTCGGAGATCTGGT
>JASFIU010000271.1:0-6675 GCA_050122495.1 Desulfobacterales bacterium
GCTCTGAATCTTAGCGTTAGATCTTCATCGATCTTGTAGGTCTCACCAATATCGAATGGATAGAGGCGCGCGCTCTCTGCCAGGAAAATCTGGTCCTGGTATAAAATCCGGTTATCTTTGGCTGCCTGCACCAGATCGGCGCGGTCCTCCGGGTGCGCAATATCAATCAGGGCCTGGGCCCGTTCCCTGACGGTACGCCCCTTTAAATAGGCAACTCCGTATTCTGTGACGATTGCCCCGATAGATTCGAAGGCGCCGAACTGATTGGGCAGATCAGCAATGGACAGCAAAATATTGGGCATGCCTTTGGGGTCTCGACTGGTCAGGGCAAAAATAGTACGTCCGCCTTGCGACAGCTCGGCACCGCTTAAAAAATCCATCACTTCCGCGGGCCCTGTGGCCACATTGCCTTTCCCAACGTAAAGTCCGATGCGGCCGTACAAATCCACCTTTCTGGCCGCCACGACGGTGACAAATTTAGGATTGCGGCCGATAATCAGCGGATCGAATACCTTATCGACGCGTTGGAACTCAACCAGAGGATTGCTATCCAGCCATTCCATCAGCTTTGGGGTGCCCAATGCATAAGAAGTCAGTGATTTGCCGCGATGGGTTTCCTTGCGTCGATTGGTAACCGCCCCGCTTTGCATCAGATCCATCAACGGGTCTGTGAAAAAGGGGGAATGTATTCCCAGATGACGCTTATTTACGAGCTGTCTGGCCAGCGCCTCGTAGAGGGGACCGATTGTAAACGCCAGGCAGCTCTCATCCTCGATTAACGAAGCCACGTTCAAAGCCACCTGATCCAAAACCGCATCTGTTTTCCAGCGTTCAAAGTAAATGGGCGGTTCTGTTGAACGCACCAAAAAATCAAATTCAGATATCTGCACAAAAGTGTCTCCGAATGTTCGGGGAATTTGGGTATTAATTTCCCCCACACGGATGGAAGCCTGTTCGAGGGCTTCCCGGGCGACGTCGATCGCGATCCCCAGGCTGCAGAATCCGGCTTCATTGGGGGGTGTGATCTGAACGATGGCAATATCAATCGGCGCCAGGCGGGATTTGATCAATTGAGGGATCTTCACAAACCGACTGGGTATCATGTCTACCCGGCCCTCTTCGATGGCTTCACTGGCGACCCAGCCGGAAAAAAAGGTTGTTAAGCGAAAGTTCTGGGATTGCAGCGTTTGCAGGGAAATGGCATCGCCGATACTGACCAGCTGGATCAGTTCGAGATCTTCTAAGTTTTTAACACCGGAGGTCATCAGATGCCGAACCATCGTCCGGGGTTCGGCCATCGCGGTTCCCAGAAAGATGCTCATACCTGGCTTGATTTGTTTCGTCAAACTTTCTGGAGATACGACCGCTGTTTCCCAGTTGCAGGACGCTAAGTTTTCCATTGGTTTTCGTGCTAGAAAAAATTCATTAACCCATGTAAGCCTGATTCTTTATCAGCCGGCCTTAAATCCTGGTAAATCCCAACGTGACTTACATTGCCCTTGCCTCGCGCATATCCATTAAAACATCCATATATTCCTTTTGCCCCTGGTAGAGTCTGCACATATCGATCAGTACCCCGGCAATTTGAGCCAGTGCCTGAACAAAATTAACATCTTCAAGGGTGAACTCCCATGGCTCTGAACTGTATACGCGCATAGAACCAATTACATTTCCGCGGATAAAAATGGGTACGGCTAAAATAGACGCAATGCCTTCTTTGCGGGCTGCTTTCGGGTACTGGATGCGGGGATCATCCGTAACGTCATAAATGGCCACCGGCCCCTCTTTCAATGAGTGACCGATAGAGCGCATTGAGCTTAACGGGCCTTTGTTCAAATATTCAGAGCTGAGCCCGCTGGCGGCAGCCACTTCCAATTCCTTGCTTTTGGGGTCAATTAGAAACAAGGCGCATCCTTTAATTTCCAGAGATGATTTAACACTTTCGACCGTTAACTGAACGACTTCTTCCGGCTCGGTGGACATGGACATTGCTTTGGTAACCTTGAGAAGTGTTTCATAATTAATGAGTTGTTTTTTCATGGGATCTCCTTTTGACGGGGGCGATTTTATGTGTCGGATATCTACGAATGATCAGTGCGGAATTCGACGCTTCTCAAGTTGCGCTAAAAGTGCTGCAATCTTACGGAATTTATTTGCCGGCTTCTTCATAGCGGCTTTCTAAAACTTCGTTGACAGCGGCAACCAGCTTGTCATTGGAGAAAGGTTTGGTAATGTAGGCGTCCGCCCCTAAAGCCAGACCTTTGGCGATTTCAACCTCATCTCTTCTGGCAGTTAAAAAAAATATTTTGACTTTTCGATAATCAGGATTTAAACGAACAATTTCACAAACCTCGTAACCATCAATTCCGGGAAGCATGATGTCCAGAATCACCAGATCCGGTTTGTATTTGTATATCAGATCTAGGGCATCTTCACCCGTTTCCGCGACCAGGACATGGTAACCCTGCTGCTGCATCAGGAACTGAAGCGCCACCACCACACTGGGCTCATCATCAACAATCAGGATCTCTTTTGGCATAGAGCGTCACTCCCCCTTGAGGCTTGACATGGATGATGATCAATAGTCATCAGGCCCGGAACTGACGACGCCTAAACTCAAATGTGCAGGTAGGTGTGCGTTTAAATCCGAGATGCGCTAAAAATTTTCGTTTGCGGTTCTGTCCAGCGCAAGAAATCGAAGTTGAGTTTTTCTAAAGAAGTGTAAAATGAGAAGTGAGACCTGGTTCGCTTTGGCAGATCAAAGTCGGCTTTCAGGTCAGATGTAGCGTCAATGGTTTAACTAAAGATATTTATACACCATTCGCAGTGAAATGGTCAAATAAAAAGACAGTCATAATATCATGACTGCCTCCATTCAAGTCATTACGGGAATCAATTAGAACCTATCTCAAAAATGCGTCTACGTGCCCAGGGCTGCGTTGCCCCGCGAATTGAAATACTCACGTACTGCGTGTACGCTCGGACACACGAGTTTCAATTCATCCCGCTTTAAGCGGGAAACCCCGATCCACATTTTTGAGATAGGTTCTAAATATTTTTATTTTTTAAAAAACATCCTGAATCTGATGCCGGCGCCTTCAAACGAGGTTCTGACGATTTCGCCGTTGGCCATAATTGGGTTGCGGGCGTCGGGAAAATTAAATTTCATGGCGATCTCCTGCCCGACGAATAAGCGTTGATTGGTATTAATAAAAATCCCGCCGGAACTGACATTTTCAATGGGGGCCTGGAAGTCGCAATCGATGGTCCGGCAATTGGCGACTAGTAGCTGGGTTGGGTTGACATTTTTGCGGGCGTCTTTTCTTCTTTCCAATGCGTCCGTCTGGCTTTTGGGGGTGAAGTGACTGTACATATCGAAATTATCCTCATGCATTAAAAAATTTCCCCCCCAATTTTTGAAAACATTGTTTGATTATACAATTTGCGTGCCGAATTATTAAGTAGTTGATTTTATAGTATTTTAAAAATTTAATCGCTTGTTCATCGACCTAAAATTATACAAAATTAAACAGGCCTGTTATTTTTTTTGTACGTTGGCTACTTTGGGTTTCAAATTTTATGTTGCGCATGATACCGGTAGACATCTCTGCGCTCAATGGGGGTAACATGGCCGGCACCTTCCCTGCGGTCGTTGCCCGATCTGCGATCCAGCCCGGTTCGGCGATCATTAAGTAGCGGTGTTTAAGTAGGTAAGGTACAATTTTCGACGGGGCGGTTCTCAGCAAAAAGTCCAGCCTCTCCTCGGAGTCTAAAGGCTTTAATTGGACCACAAGATCATGGGCTTTACGCAGATGCAGCCACCCCAGAAACCGGGCAAAGGCCTTAAGCGGTATCAACCGGCCGACCGCAAAACTCAAAGACAAGGACAATAAGGTACAGAAATAAACGAGGACGACACCTTTGGATCCGAGCATCACCATCAATGCCAGGCCCAGCTCAATGCCCGGCGCAAAGGGTACCGCCATCCAGAGCACATAGACGGCGATGGTAAACCAGACCACCGTGATCATAAGGTGCTCATGCTCGGGCCAGAGCTGAAAGTTGATGTGCTCAACCACCCGGCTTCCGCCATAATTTAATAACAGCAGTACAGCGACAACCAGCACGATCTTAAAAAGCAGTTTGAGCTTCGGGGTCACAGAAAGTGCCTGGCGGGCCTCAAACATAATGATCACTTCCTTTATTTTTTCAATGTTCCCTTAAACCCATACTGGAAACACTCGGACGAAGTGAATTTGCCGTCACTGAAGCGCAATATATCTTCATGATGGACTTTCTTGCCCTTTTCTCCTGTGGGTCCAATAAATGCTTTACCGTCAAGGATATGAGAGGCAACAATGCGATTGGCGTTATTCTGTGCATTACTTGCGCTATCTTCGGCCACGGTGGAAGTTGGACACAGACATGCGCCCAAGATAAGGGCAAGAGAAAAAACACCGCTCCTCGGGGATGAAGTTTCCGGCCTCATCGTCTTGCTTCTCCTTCCTGATATCAAAGTTAACCTCTGATAGGCGGCCTGTAAAGAGGGGCTGCCATAATCAAAAAGGGGCTCACCAGGAGCCCCCTTTTGAATTAACCTGCGGGCGAATTTAATTGGATTTTCCAAATCGCATTGTTTCCAGCGATGGGGTTAGCCGGTTACGAGTTTTCCCCACTTATTAAAAACATTCTCTAATTCTTCTCCGATAAATCCCGTGATGATGCCAAAGCCATCGATACAATAACCGGCCTCAATAAGGATGTCGATAAAATCATCTTCCCGCCGGATTTCATTAAGATTTTTGGCATCACCCCGAATGAGGAAAAAACCGTTCAAATCACCGCCATGCGCCTGAAGGATCACCGGTTCAAAACTTTCAATTCGACCTTCAGCCTGCAATTTGCCGTAATACTCAATCGATTTTCCCCACAGTTTCATTGCCTGTTCTTCACGGCCCCTGGCGGGACGTTTCCACCCTATAAAAAGTGCTTGATTCGACATGGCTCCCTCCTTTCTTTAAAGGGTTTAAGGTGGGAGGTATTTCATAAGGCATACCCCCGATACAAAGCCTAAATTTTAAATTCGAGGTATTCGGGACGCAAATAGATTTATGGAAGAAGCAATTATAGATACAACGCCGGTGAGCAGGTCTGATTGAATTGTGCTGAGAATTGATAATACCAATGAGCTTAAAAGTGAGATTGAACTCCGGGAGATTGCACTATAGGAAAGCTATTATTTTGAAACCCGTTTAAATGTCAAGTTAAAATCAATCCAGGCTGTTAACCAAAGCAAATAACAGCCCCCGGACCTTGGGAGACATTTCATCAAACTGCATGCCGATGGCGAATGCTTTAACTTCGTCATGGACAACCTCGCGACTCCAGACAATCTTGCCGGAAATTTTCAACAATAGGGTGTGCGTTATAACACTGGCATTTATTTTCGCATTGGTTAGGGTTTTATCGAGAGAGGCACTACCCGAGCTGTTAGCGGCTTCGGTTGAATCGATAATGACACTCATGCCCCCGATGGAGATGTCTTCGGAATCGCCTTCTATCAGAAGGGCTTCTTCCGGTGAATGCTCCGGAAAAATTTCAAGTTGCAGTTTTAATGCGAATTTCTGCCGGGTCTCCCTGCGGACCTCGTCCGAAGGCGCACCTTCTTCATTGAGGGAGCGAATACTTAATAAGTCAATAATCCCAAGCTCAATATTCGGATATTTGCGGCCGATCCGCATGAGTTTTTCTTTGGGTATCCTGACCAACTCCACGGGCTCAAGGGTTTCAATATAGGATTGAGATCTTTGCTCTTTATTAAAGGGATAGATATCGCCGAAGAAATCATTTTCGGCCAGGGTTAAGGTGGGTTTCCGAAAAATCCTGCGCTGATCTTGCAACGTCAGGTAAATGGAATCCTTCAATCGGCCCGATACAACAAAAAATAGATAGTCTTCCGGATCTCCAATCTCTTTAACCACCCTTCCGGAAGGCAGTCGTATGCTTTCAAAAAGAGAACAAAATGCCTTTAACTCCTGGATGGATAATTTGGAAAAGAAGTGTCCAAGCGGCAGCTTCTGGTTATTGCTGCCGTTGAGCTCGGCTAAAAACGATTGCACGTCCTGATCCGAAGGCATCTCGATATGCCATTGAGAAATTTTTGAGACCATGGCCGGCAGTATTTTATTGTTATTCAAATATAATCTGGTGGCCCGGTTGTAGGCTTTTGCCGCCGCATCCGGCATCTTATTTTGGGTAAGCAAACCCGCATAAATCCTTACCAGGTCGGGTTCGGAAGGAAATTTTTTTATGGCATCGAGCATCAAGTCAATGGAATTGATAACGATGGAACCATCGATAATGTGCCCAACGGTGTTTTTATCGATTTTAATCTGATTAGCTGTAGCTTTTTTTATAAATTCAGGTACTTTCAATTTGCTCTGACCCTTCCGCGGATGGAATCCAATATTCGGATTTCGATTGTGAAATCAATTGTTCTGTGTAATATCAAATGTTTAGCGGATCGAACAACGGATAGATCTAATATCGGCAATTTTCGCTAATTTCTTAAGATATTAAATAAAATAAAGATTCCCCCCCAAATGCCGATAGATAGATTATGGGCGAAAAAGAAAGACGAAAATATTCACGGGTTCAAATATTTGATCCGATTTC
>JASFIU010000272.1:0-6660 GCA_050122495.1 Desulfobacterales bacterium
GCCACCATGGATGCACATCCGAACATCGAGATCCGCATCTTCAATCCGTTCGCCCACCGCGGTTGGCGTCTCTTTGGCTTCTTAACGGACTTTGACCGTGTCAACCACCGCATGCACAACAAACTCGTGGTGATGGATAATGCGCTGGCCATCGTCGGCGGGCGCAATATCGGGGACCACTATTTTGGGGTCCAGCCCGGCACCAATTTTCGGGACCTGGATGTTGGTGCAGCAGGGCCGATTGTGCGTGAGGTTTCCAAGGTGTTCGACCACTTCTGGAACGGGGACTGGTCTTACCCTATTGCTGCGCTGGCGGAAGGGAGCTACACAGAGGCTGACCTCAGGGAAACGGTGGCAATATTGCGCGAAAAGGTCAACAAAGAAAAATACCCCTACCTCCTGGACGAGGATGTCGAGAGCCGCGTGGTGAAGCTCAGGGAGATTCGCGATAGTCTGATCTGGTCACCGGGGCGGGTGATCTGGGACGATCCGTCTTCTATCGCTGAAGGTGAGAAGGTGGACGACATACAAGAGGCGGTATACCGCAAGCTTGAGACCCTGGACAAAGAGCTGCTGATCGAGTCAGCCTATTTCGTCGCTCGGGAGCGGGGCATTCAGATGGTAAAAAAACTGGTTGAAAAAGGGGTGCGGGTGCGTATACTGACCAACTCGCTGGCTTCGAACGACGTGGTGGCCGCCCACGGAGGATATGCCTCGGGCCGCAAACCGCTGATCGAAAACGGCGCGGAAATATACGAGCTGCGGCCCGATGCGGTTTCTAAAACCGTCACGGAAAAATGGTATTTCCGCGCTGGCAGGTCCAGGGCCGCCCTGCATACCAAGGCCATTGTTTTCGAACGTGATTCCGTATTGATTGGAAGCCTCAACATGGACCCGCGCGCGGGAGAAATCAACACCGAAGCTGTTCTTTATATGAAGAGCGAGGAATTGGCACGGCATGCGATTGCTTATATGGACGAGGGGGTGCTGCCGCAAAACAGCTACCGGGTGAAGCTGGACGACGACGGGAATCTGGTCTGGATCACCGAAAAGGACGGCCAGGAGGTTCGCTACACCATGGAGCCCGAGTCCACCTTCTGGCAACGCTTCGTTGCGGGATTTGTCCAGATGCTGGGGATCGAAGACCAGCTTTAGACCGCTGTGGATCCGCAGCCTTGATGATGATACCGTTTCACCCGTTAAAAGCCTTGCGATATATAGATCATGCCGGTAAAATTACCAAGGGTTGCTGCAATTTTATGTATCTTAAAATTTAGATGATCATTTTATAACGGCAAACTGTCACCAAAAACCCGTGATGTCCGGTTCAAATCTGAAAAATTTCAATAACTGTGTTATCCTCATTATATCAAAGCTTTTATAGGGCCCGCTTGGCAAGTTCAATTCACAATTTTCAGAACATGCGATATCCTAAGTTTGCAAGCCGTGATTATGATGCAACCTGCGGACTAGAAACGCATTTTGAGGTGCTGGATGATCCAAAAGCAAGAAATCGACACGCTTAAATCGCTATATGACCTGATGGAGAAAACCCGTTCGGTTCGAGCGACTATCGTCAACCGGATCCTATCTTCAAAATCATGCGGACAAAAACAGATCCATAATTTGAAAAATGCCCTGGCTTCGTTAAAACAGTGCAGCCAAGCAGGCTACAAGGCGAATCTAACCATTGAGGGATCCACCGGCATCCAAGTGGATCTCTTTTATGAAATCACTGAACTTGAAAAGGATATCTTTTATCTGGAAAATGGTGAAGAGCAGTTTTTATCCTATCTGGAATCGCTACATTTAGATTTTTCATCCCATGTGCAAAACGCAGTAAAACAACTCAACGGTAAGCGGTTCAACTGTTTTATTACAGATCGGGACGGCACCATCAACAACTACTGCGGCCGCTATGGCACCTCTATCCAATCAATTTATAATGCGCTGTTTTTGGCAAGGTTTGCCCGAAATACGGCAGCCCATCCCATCATCATCACTTCAGCGCCACTGAAAAACCCTGGTATTGTGGATGTGAGCACCCTTCCCCAACAGACCGTCATCTATGCCGCATCAAAAGGGCGCGAATTCATAGACCTCAGCGGCACTCGGAGAAGCTATCCCATTGACACGGAAAAACAACAGCTCATCAATCGCCTTAACCAGCGGTTGACCGATCTGGTTACAGATAAAGCGTATGAAAAATTTTCCCTGATTGGGTCAGGTCTGCAACAGAAATTCGGACAGACCACGATTGCCAGGCAGGATATCAGCGGATCCATTTCCGAGGAAAAATCCCAAAAGTTTTTAGGCGTGATTGAAGGCATCGTTCAAGAGTTGGACCCGTCAGGAGAAAACTTTAAAATAGAAGACACCGGATTGGATATAGAGATCATTCTTACGGTTGCAGACGCGGATGCAGGCTTAAAAGATTTTGACAAAAAAGAGGCTATCAAATTCTTGGATCGGGAACTCGGCCTAAATATGGGAAGCGGACCCCACCTGATTTGCGGCGACACCCGCTCTGATCTACCCATGCTGGCGGCGGCCATGGAAAAAAGCATTGATACATGGTCGGTCTTTGTAACCAAAGATCCGAAATTGGTCGAAAAGACGCGTGACGTATGTCCCAACGCGGTAACCGTACCGGAACCCGATATGCTCATTACGATTTTAAATCAGCTGGCGAAAACTCAAGCATAAGAGGTTGCAAAAGGTGAAGCAGTGACTAGAAAAAAATTTAAAGGCGTAATTCTGGATTTGGACGGCGTGGTTACAGGAACCGCCAGGGTGCATGGCCTGGCCTGGGAAAGCATGTTCAACGATTATCTGAAGGACAGAGCCGACCGTGACGGCACGCCATATATTCCCTTTGACCCGGAAGGGGATTATTTAGAATATGTGGACGGCAAACCGCGGATGAAAGGTGTGGAAAGTTTTCTGGAATCAAGGGGGATCCAATTACCTTTCGGTGATTATGACGATCCGCCGGAAAAGGAAACCGTTTGCGGGCTGGGCAATCGCAAAAACAAAGACTTCCAGGTAATACTACGCAAAGAGGGTCCCGATGTTTTTGAGTCAACAATAAACTTCATCAAAGCGTGCAAGAAAAGAAAAATTAAAATCGGTGTCGCCTCATCCAGTCGCAACTGTAAACTCATTTTAGAGCTTGGTCATATAGAGAAGTATTTTGAAACCCGCGTATGCGGTATCGTGTCCCGTGAGCTGAATCTCAAAGGCAAGCCGGACCCGGACATATTCGTGGTCGCAGCCAGGAATCTGGGACTGCAGCCCCACGAGTGCGTCGTCGTCGAAGATGCCATCTCCGGTGTACAGGCCGGCAAAAACGGAAATTTCGGGCTGACGCTGGGCATCGCGAGGGAAATCAATGGCGACACGCTGATACAAAACGGCGCGGATTTAGTTGTTTCCGATATGAGCGAGATCTCGGTCGCTGAGATTCAGGCATGGTTTGATAAAGGCCTTGTCACCGACGGTTGGAATCTCACTTACAACTATTTTGATCCGGCGGACGAGAAGCTCAGGGAAACGCTTACTGCTATCGGCAACGGCTATTTGGGAAATCGCGGCAGCTTTGAAGGAGAATCCGCCTCCGATGTTCACTATCCGGGAACTTACATTGCCGGTGTATACAACAAACTGGCTACCATGGTCGGTGGAAAACGTATCTACAACAACGATTTCGTCAATTGCCCCAACTGGACATCAGTGGAACTGGCCATCGGAAGCTCTGACTACGTCAGCCTATTGAAGATGACCATTCTCAGTTATAAACACGGCCTGGACATTAAAGAAGGTGTTGTAGCGCGAACCATCATCGTCAAGGATACCCGAGGAAGGGTCACACGTATCAAAACCCGCCGTATCGCCTCCATGCATGATCCACATCTTTGCGCCCTGCAATTTGATGTGACACCCCTTAACTACAGTGGTGAAATCCGTATCAGATCGGCCCTGGACGGACGGATCATCAACGACAACGTGGCCCGCTACCGTGAACTCAATCAAAAGCACCTGGCCCCGATCGCCCAGGGTAAAATAGGCCATACTGTTTTTTTGCACACCGAAACGAAAAGGTCCAAATATCAGATTGTGATGCATGCCAAAACGTTCGTCTATCAGGGCAAAAGACGCATCAGGCCCGCCGGCGAAATTCAAAAGGGAAAGGGCTATATTGCCGAAATATTCACACTGAATGTGGCTGAAAACACAACCTGCCGGCTGGAAAAGATTGTCAGCATTTTTACGTCTTTCGATGATGGGATTAAAAACCCACGCCCGGAAGGCAGGCGAGCGCTGTCAAGGGTCAAATCCTTTTCGGAGGTTTACCGGCCCCATGTGCGTGCCTGGGCCAATATTTGGAAAATTGCGGACATTCGCATCGAAGGTGACCGCTTTATGCAGAAGGCAGCCAGGTTGCACATTTATCATCTGCTTGTGGCTGCCTCACCCCACAATGTCAGGATTGATGCCGGGATAACTGCCCGTGGTCTTCACGGAGAAGCATACAGAGGGCATGTTTTCTGGGACGAACTCTACATTCTACCGTTTTACAACCTTCGATTTCCCCGGATCTCCAAAGCGTTGTTGATGTATCGATACCGGCGGCTTAACGGTGCGAGGCAGTACGCCGCGGAAAACGGATATCGGGGCGCCATGTATCCCTGGCAGACAGCCGACGGTAGCGATGAAGAAACGCAGTCTGTTCACTACAATCCCGCCGACGACTCGTGGGGTCCGGATTTAAGCCGCCGCCAACGGCATGTCTCCATCGCGATCTTTTACAATGTCTGGCGTTATGTCGAAGATACGGGGGACAGGCGATTTCTTCTTCAATATGGTGCTGAAATGATGCTGGAGATTGCACGCTTCTGGGCCAGCATCGCACAATGGGACGATGGTTCCGGCAGGTATTCAATTGCCGGCGTCATGGGACCGGATGAGTTTCATGAAAAGCTGCCGGGTTCTGAGGTGCCCGGTATTAAGGACAACGCTTATACCAATATTATGGTGGTGTGGCTGCTGGAAAAAGCGATGGAGGTCATCGATTCTCTTTCGTCGGATGCCCTCCAGCGGCTGAAGGAAAGAATCGGATTTGAAATCCAAGAGACCAAGAAGTGGCAAGAAATCCGTCGAAAACTCAATGTCGTTATGACCGAAGATGGAATCATCAGTCAATTTGACGGCTACATGGGGTTGAAGGAGCTCAACTGGGACCATTACCGGGAAAAGTACAATAACATCCACCGTATGGATCGCATCTTAAAGGCCGAGGGTGACTCACCGGATGCGTATAAGGTAGCCAAACAGGCCGATACACTCATGACGTATTATGTGCTTTCCCCGGACGCCGTAAGCGACATTTTAACCCGGTTGGGTTATCCGGCGATGGATCCGGTCGATTTGATGAAGAAAAATTATGCCTACTACGAGCAACGTACCAGCCATGGCTCAACCCTGAGCAAAGTGGTTCACGCAATCATTTCAAGCTATATGGACAATGCAGAGACGGCCTGGCAATGGTTTATGGAAGCAATGGAGTCGGATATATATGATACCCAGGGAGGTACAACACCGGAAGGTATCCACTGCGGCGTCATGGCCGGGACCCTGGATGTGATAACGCGTTACTTTGTCGGAATCGATTTTTCCAAACAGGTTCCGCAAATCACCCCAAACCTTCCCCGGCACTGGAAGAGGCTGGTGATGGAAGTGCGCCGCAGAAAAGTCCGCTATCACATCGATCTATCTCAGGACAAAATCAAACTTACCGTAAATGGCGCAGCTAAAAAGCGGCAGCCGGTTAAAGTGAATGGCAGGACCGTCAGACTGTCCGGCGGAAAGACACGCACCATTGGCCTTCGGAATTAATTGGTTAATGAACAAACCGACCCATATTTACCGACATATTTTCGAAAATTTTCTGACACCGGAAAAAACACCACAACTGGCGCGGTATGCCCCTGAAACGGCTTATGTGCTGGCCGTATCAGGAGCGGCTGCCTCCGGTAAAACCATGTTTTGTCGCCATATGGTTGACTTTCTGATTGATCGTGGGGTAAGTGCCGTTCACGTGCCTTTAGACGGCTACCTTCTGGACCGCACAATCCGCGATAGGAAGGGCCTGAGCGGGTACGACCCCCAGTCATCCGATGTGACCCAAATGATCGCCCAGATGAAAACCCTGATTTATGAGGGCAAACCCATAGACCTGCCCGTTTACAACCATCAGACGGGTACCCATGATTCCCCCCGGCGCATTCAACATGCCAGGACGATCCTTTTGGACGGCATCATGTCCATGCAGCATGAAATCCGGACGCGATTCCCCAATTTGAGTATCTTTTTTACGAGCGAGGATATCGTCATTCGCGGTCTTCGGCTTCTGGTGGATATGGAGGAGCGGGGTTATTCGGTATTTGAGGCTTTGAAGCATTCAGACGAGGAATTCATTTCCTACAACAAATGGATTTCTCCTCAAATTGAATTCGCAGATCTCAGGATCTGGGTGGACAAAAACAGAGAGCTTGCTATTCTGAACGACTGAATAGCTGCTAAACTTAAGCCGATAAGCCAGGCCTTGACCCACTTGTTTTCCGTTTCAAAGAGCCCCTTCAGGGGATTGGAACCATGCGC
>JASFIU010000273.1:0-6660 GCA_050122495.1 Desulfobacterales bacterium
CCGGCGGCCAGAACGGGTACAGGATACGCAGCATCAATTGCTGCCGGTAGCAGTACCATCGTGCCGATTCTGCCGGTGTGCCCGCCGCCTTCGTGCCCTTGAGCTACGAGCAGATCGATGCCGGAATCTGCCATTCGTTTGGCGTTTTTGGCGTTGCCGGTGATACCGAGCACTTTCATCCCAGCGGCATGCGCATTCGGAACCATAAAACCGGGATTTCCGAGACCGGCGCAAAAAAGCGGTACTTTTTCTTCGATACAGACCTGAATGGATTCCTTGGGAAGCAATGTGGTGGTATTGCGGCGAATCATAATCTGTACGTCCGGCAACTCCATCTCCTGTTTTATTTTGTGTAACCATTTCTGATGTGCTTGCGGGATGGTTTTGAGCACTTCGCTAAGAGGGAGTTCGGTGGCATCCATTCCTCCGATGCCGCCTTTAAGATCCAAATGCTTCGGCAGAAGCAGATCGACACCATATGGCTTATCGGTTTGCTTTTTGATCTCGCGGATCGCCTGTTGGAGTTCGTCCACCGTGTAGCCGCTACCACCCAGCACCCCCAGGCCGCCGGCTTCTGAAACAGCGACCACCAGTTCAACCGGTGCCCCGGTTTGTTCGCCGATCAGGGTGGGACCCATCCCGGCGCTTAGAATCGGGTATTCAATTCCCAACATATCGCAAAGCTTGGTTCTCAGCACGCGTTTTCCCATGGTCACCTCCTAAATTGAACAAGCCCAATCATTAATCGTTATTCGTTCAAAGCTGACGCAAACCCCGGATTTTGCTTCTCTAATGCACGGTTTGCTGTATCAGGCTTAAAAAGATTTGGCAAACGGGAAACGCCTAAGCCCAGAAAATAACTGCCATCGTCTGACGGGCCATTGCCAAAAACAAGGACCAGACTTATTATTTCGCATTGGTCGTTAAACCTTAAATTCTCCCCTGGACCGATCAAAAACAAGCTTTAATTCAGATGCCAAATCAAAATCGAGGAAAGGACGATACAATGACACTACCAAATGAGCCGCTAGCCCGTGATCACATCCTGGTCGAAGACGACCGCACCGGCACCAGTCAAGATACATTGCGCCGTGCGGTACTTGATAATTTGTTTTACATTCAGGGAAAATTTCCGGAAATTGCTACTCGTAACGATTATTACATGGCCCTGGCCTACACCGTGCGTGACCGGCTGTTGCATCGCTGGGCTAAAACAGTGGAGACCTGGCTGCACAAAGACGTCAAGATAGTCTGTTATCTGTCGGCGGAATTTCTCCTGGGTCCTCATCTGGGAAATAACCTGATCAATCTCGGAATCGAAGATCAGGTCCGTCAAGCAGTGGGAGCCGTCGGACAGAATCTGGACGAGTTGCTTCAACAGGAGGAGGAGCCCGGTCTGGGCAATGGCGGATTAGGCCGGCTGGCGGCCTGCTATATGGATTCCCTAGCGACTCTCCAGGTGCCGGCCATCGGATTTGGGATTCGTTACGAGCACGGCATTTTTCACCAGGAGATACAAGATGGCTGGCAGGTGGAGATGACCGATAATTGGTTGCATCTTGGCAATCCCTGGGAAATTGGCCGGCCGGAAGTTCATTTTGAGGTCAAGCTCGGCGGCCATACGGTGCGGGAGCGGGATGTCGACGGCCGCGAGCGGGTTCGCTGGATACCGGACCAGGTGGTTAAAGGAACCCCTTTTGATACACCTATATCCGGCTACCGGGTTAATACCTGTAATACATTGCGTCTTTGGAAGGCTGAGGCCGCCGAATCTTTTGATTTTCAGGCCTTTAATATCGGCGATTATTATGGCGCAGTGGATAAAAAGGTGGCCTCCGAAAATCTGACCAAGGTCCTTTATCCCAACGACGAACCAATTGCCGGTAAACAGTTGCGTCTGCAACAGCAATACTTTTTCGTCTCCTGCTCACTGCAAAACATCATCGACATTCACCTGCAGTCCGGGGGTCGACTGGAGGACTTTCATAGATTGTGGGCCGTCCAGCTGAATGATACGCACCCAGCCATCGCGGTGGCAGAGTTAATGCGGCTGCTGGTGGATGATCACACCATGGATTGGGACGCCGCCTGGCAGATCACGGTTGAAACCTGCGGGTATACCAACCACACCCTGCTGCCCGAAGCGTTGGAAACCTGGCCGCTTCCGCTATTCCAAAGGGTGCTGCCGCGTCACCTGGAAATCATCTATGAAATCAACCACCGCTTTCTGCAACAGGTCCGCGACCGCTACCCCGGTGATGATGCCCGTCTGGCGCGCATGTCGTTAATAAACGAATCCGGCGAAAGATCGGTCCGCATGGCCAATCTGGCCTGCGTCGGTAGTCATGCCATCAATGGGGTGGCCGCCCTGCATACCGAGCTGGTCAAAAAGGATGTGCTGCGCGACTTCTACGAGATGATGCCGGAAAAGTTCAGTAACAAAACCAATGGGGTAACCCCGCGTCGCTTTATGATCCTGAGTAACCCGGGCTTGGCTGAACTCATCACACGAACCGTGGGGGATGGTTGGGCAACCGATCTAACGACCCTCAGTAAACTGGAGCCCCACGCGGACGATCCAGCTTTTCAAACCGAGTGGCAACGCATCAAGCTGGACAGTAAACATCGCTTGGCCGACCTGATTAAAAGCCAGACCGGCATTCAGGTCGACCCGCAGTCAATATTTGACATCATGGTCAAACGCATTCACGAATACAAACGGCAACACCTTAACGTACTGCATATTATCTCCCTATACCAGCGCATCAAAGCTGAGCCGCATCTGGACATAGTGCCGAGAACATTTATTTTTGGTGGTAAAGCCGCCCCGGGTTACGACATGGCCAAACGGATCATCAAGCTGATTCATTCCGTGGGCGAAGTGGTCAACACCGATCCGGACGTCAAAGACCGGCTCAAGGTGGTTTTCATACCAGACCTGAGCGTTAAAAATGCCCAGTTGATTTATCCAGCGGCAGATGTATCAGAACAGATTTCCATGGCCGGCAAGGAAGCCTCCGGTACCGGAAACATGAAGTTTGCCCTCAATGGTGCCTTGACCATCGGAACGCTGGATGGCGCCAATGTTGAAATGCGTGAAGAAGTCGGCGCTGAGAACTTTTTCCTTTTCGGTCTGACCGCTGAGCAGGTAGCAGAACGCAAAGCGTCGGGTTACAATCCATATGAGGTCTATCAAGCAGACCCAGTCTTAAAAGCGGCCATCGACGCCGTTTCAGCTGGACAGTTTTCTAACGGAGATTCGTACTTGTTCAAACCGATTACCGACGCATTGCTGTACCATGATGCCTATCTGGTTCTGGCCGACTTTGTTGAATATGTCGCCTGCCAGCAGCAGGTCAACGACGCCTACCGCGATGCGGCGCGCTGGATGCGGATGTCGATTCTGAATGTGGCCCGCATGGGTAAATTTTCATCCGATCGCTCCATCCGGGAATACTGCCGGGATATCTGGCAGGCTACGCCGGTGCCCATTGAATTGGCACCAATTGAAATCTGACAATCATTGGTTTTGGAGGTGAAAGTGAATGAAGATATTGCCAAAACAGAAGAGGAGGTAGGCCAAAGTTTTCCGCTCGGTGTGACCGTGGATTCGGATGGTGCAAATTTTAGCGTTTTTTCCAAAAATACGACCGCAATAGAATTACTGCTATTCGATACCGTTGATGAATCCTGTCCCGCTCGGACTATATCCTTTGTATAGAGCTTTCATAGGGTGTCGCACCGTAGTAACTATTTGATAATTAATAAATAGAGCCATAATAGAAAGTCTATTTTTTGGCTTGGAACGAGCATTTTGGTGGTAAAATAGGCGTTTTAAGGAATATTGTATTCTTATGCACCTGATATGCGAGATTGCAGCCAGGACGTTAAAAAAACTAGCTTAATGTCGCTTAAACTAGCTTTTATTTTATTAACTATTTGATTTCATTGTTTTTTTAATTCCGGCCTTTGGCACCATTTACAAAATATAAAAAACGGATTCAGTAGCTTACTGAATCCGTTTTTTATATCAGTGAAAATCGGCAAAACGATAGGTTGTGCGGTTTTTCTATGGCCTTATCTCAACAATCGTACCATTTGGCACCAATTTGTAGATTTCCTCCATTTCTTCGTCTGTAACGGCAATACAGCCTTTCGTCCAGTCAATCCCTGCGTGCAAAGTACCAACCCACGCGAAACCATTTTTGATTCCATGGATCATGATATCTCCCCCCGGAGAAACACCAAGTTCCTTTGCCCGCATTTTGTCTTTCTCGTTTGGATAGGAAATATGAAGAGACAGGTGATATTCGCTGTTGTTGTTTCTTGAATCGATTATATAGGTTCCTTCCGGGGTTTTGTTATCGCCTTGCCTCACTTTTGGACCAACCGGATCCCCTCCCAGGGCTATTTTGTAAGTCTTGATCACCTCGCCCTTTGAGAGCAACGTCAATCGTCGCTCTTTCTTCTCTATCAATACTTTATCTGCCGGTTCCGTCCGGAGTTCAAAAATCTTTTGTTCGAGCGTTTCAATCTGTTCTTCGCGTGTTTCAATCTGTTCTTCGAGCGTTTCAATCTTTTCCTGCAGTGTAATTATCTCATTCGCTCTGCTTTTAACACCTTGCCAGGAAGTCTCAATCTGTGCTTGCTGCGTCGCAATTATTTTATCCTTGTTGATGACATTATGGATTTGAAATATCATCATCTGGCTGTCCCGTCTGTATTCACTATCCGGGTAATCCTTTACGATTTTCCGGAAACATTCCAGAGATTTCTGATAGTCCTTTTTTTCGTTCCTGGGATGGGCATAAATAATACCCATCTCGAAAAGAACTCTGTCCGCTACCGCGGGATGCTTTTCAATAATTTGCTTGTACTTGCTCAGAGAGGCCTCGTATTTTCCCTGGTTGAAAAAATCATTTGCCTCCCGGGAGATTGATCTGGCCTGATGTCCCTCATCGAAGTGACTGCAGCTGTATATAAGAATTGGTGTTATCAAGATACAGACGAAGAAAAGGCGAAGATACTTGCCTAATCCTCTCTGCATTTTAGATGTATATATTTTTGTGCTTGTTAATAATGTGCTCGATAATCGCAAAGCCAATCCTCTTTCAGATAGATCCTCAATAGGTATAAGCTAAACGGTGGAAAAAATAAGGAAGTGGTGGTCTTAAAACCTTACCACTTCCTTTCGATTTACTTCTTCATTGATTTCTCGAAACTGGCTTCAGCCTGTTTTGCTTTTTCCTCAGCGAGTCTCGCCTTTTCCTCTGCGAGTCTCGCCCTTTCCTCTGCGAGTCTCGCCTTTTCCTCTGCGAGTCTCTCTTTTTCCTCTGCAGTTTTTACAGCTTCTTCAGCGCGGGCCGCTGCTTCATTTGCCTTTAACACAGCCTCATCGGCTGCGGCCTTGGCCTCCTGCGCATCCTGAGCTGCCTGATCCGCTTTTGCGCCAATCGCCTTTTCCCGGGCCTCAACCTCCTCGAGGTCTCCTTTTGTTGCGCACCCCCCCAAAGCAATAGCGAGAGCAAGCATCATTGAAATCACCAAAAGACTTTTCTTCATCGTTTCGTCACCTCCTTTCTGTTCGGTTTACCTTACTATGTTGGTTATTTCCTTCTTGCAAAAAATGTACCTCTTTTCGAGTTAAGGTATGACCATCACCTGATTTCTCCATGCAGGGTCATCCTGGCTCTGGAGAGAAATATTTCAATAATTTAAGGGGCTTGAACGTGAAAGCAACGGCGCAATTGGCTAACTCTCCTTTACAGGTTCAACCAATATACCGTCTATTTCCAAATCAATTTTCAAACGTTTTGCCGCCTTTTTAGCCTCGCTCCTATCATTAAAAGGTCCGGCGAGAACACGGTAGCGATCGCTACTTTCCAACACTCTTGCGGGAATTTGCGGACCCTGATGGTTAATAATTGCGGCGAGCCTCAAAGCGTCAACTTCTTCACGCAAAGTAGCAGCAAGAACATACCACGCATCCGTTTTGAGTTCCGGTATTTCCGGCTTGCCATACAACTTGCCCGGATGCCAGAGTTTTATGGTTTCCGTAGCCACCTTTGCACTTCCACGATTGATATCGAATATGGGGACCGGGAAGCCTCGGGCCCCGGTCACGACTTCCTTGACCTTTTTCCAGTCAAACGCGTGCCCTGACTTCTCTTCAATATTTCTCAATTTTGCATATGCCTTCTCCAACTCAGAGGTGCCTGAATCTTCAAAGGGCTTATGCGCTTCTATGTAAATTATTCCATCACGCTGGCCTACTAGATATGGCTGGTTAACAATGCGTACAGGTGTTTTTACCGGGGTGTTTTTGTAAAGTCTCTTTATGTCTTCCGGATAGAGCCTTAAGCAACCATAGGTTGCCCTAAGACCGATACTGGCCGGTTTATTGGTACCATGGACCAAATAGCCTGACTTGCTTAAATAGAGAGCGTATTCGCCCAACGGATTGAGAGGCCCTGGTGGTATTTTCGCCGGCAGAGGATCTCCCTTTTTGCGATGATCTTTAGCAATCGTAGCGGGCACATGCCAGGTCGGCTGGAACTTCTTGCGTGCAATATACATTTGACCAACGGGGGTGGGCTGCTCTGTGGAACCGATACCGACCGGGTAGGTTGACACGATCAATCGTTCACCATCCTTTTTAAA
>JASFIU010000274.1:0-6640 GCA_050122495.1 Desulfobacterales bacterium
GGCCGCGTTGACCGTAATACTGGTGGCAGCAGTTTTCTCAGGATTTCTTATATTTGAAAATAAGTTAAACAGAAAAGCGAATCAAAAAACAACATCCGAAGAAGTCGAAGAAGCAGTTGTACCAAAATCGGGTTATGCCATAAACAAACCCACGGTCCAGCCGGATGATCCCAATTATATTTATCATGCCAAAGTCAAAGAAATCTCTATTCTCAGGGAAACATTGCTGCACAAGGAAGAAGAAATCCGTCAGCTAAAAAAGCACTACCAGGAAGGCATCGCGGAGCTGGAAAAGGAAATTTTCGATGAAATGCGCAGCGCTGAAACCGACACCTTTTTGCAAGCACTTGAGAATAAACGCATCGAGTTCGGACTGCGGACCATTCAACGCCGAAATGCCTATATGCGGCAGCTCGATCAGCCCTCAGCGTGGATTTACAAGGCCTGTGAAGAACTTTTGTATCTGCGACGCAGGGCCATGGTTGACCTTCACGTGGCGGAAGTTGCCAGCGGAATTGATATGAGCATGCATATGCGACATATGAATTCAGCCATTGAAAAATACCGGCCCACCGCCGACCGACTCGCAGTCGACATGAAAGATGAACCGCTGGAGTCCCTTGAAGAAATATGGGAACAGATTCAAAGCCGCAATTTACAAATCTCAAATAGGCGTGCCGACTCCAAGAATAAGGTCATATTCGAAGAGGTTTGCAGCGGAACCTTTAAGCGCGTGACCGAACTTTCTGAAATTTCGGTCGAAGCGGCAAAATGCATTGCCGCGATGCCCGGCTCAGACCTTTTTCTCAACGATCTAAACGCAATTTCGCCGCAGGCCGCCAAATATCTGTTTCAATGGAAAGGAAGCTGGCTCTGCCTGAACGGCTTTAAAGCCCTCTCACCGCGGGTGGCGAACTATCTATTTCAATGGGATGGCGGATGGATATCTTTAAATGGTTTAACTGAATTTCCGACCGAAATTGGTGAGGTTCTATTACAATGGCAGGGTAAGCAGCTTGAGCTCATGGGCCTGCGTTACACCAATAGTTCATTCGCTGATATCGGGATTGAATACCTGGCACGATGGGAACGCTCCGGAGGGAAATTATTTGTTCCCAAAGAAGTGCGAGACAAGATTGACGAATTCAAAGAGGATTCAGCCTGAACATCGGAAAATAGGGGAACCCATATGAAAAAACGAACATTCGGCAGCTGCATTCTAACACTGCTGGTGTTGACGGTTTTAATCAATCCGGCGGCAGCCAACAGCCGCAAAACCGGCGCACTGGAGCAAAAGATAGTCGAAATTTCAGCATTACGGTTAAAGATATTCGATAAAATCGATCGAGGGATAGAGATGCGCATCTTTCTTCAGAAGCGGTTAAATGAACTTCAAAATGAAATCACGGTCGAAGAGGACCGTTTTAGCCTTGATGCGTCGGAAGCCCCGCTTGAAAATTTGCGTATCAATTACAACCTCAACTTGATTCAGCACTTACAGGCTTACATCGACCGGTTGGATGAACGCATCGCCTATTTTCAAACCGGCAATGAACGCTTAAAATTTTATCTGCGCCAGATCAAAGATGACATTGCCATCATTAATACCTTAAAAGATATGGAGATCGAAAATTTAATCGATCGGGTCGATAGGATTTTGGACGAATATATCCCCGAGACCAAAAAGAAAATTTTTGATACCTTCGATATACGCCCGCGGCCGATCGAACAAATTTGGAGCGAAATAAGCACAAACCTTAGCTGAGTTCCAGCGTCTAAATGCCTGCATACCAATTTTTGCTGAAATCAGAGACCGGCTTTTTAAAACCTGAATTCACTCTCGCAGGCTGGTTCTACGAACGAATCTCCATGACGTTTTAGATAAATTTGGAGAGGGTAACATGGGAAAATACATTGCATATATTTTATGTGTTCTTGTCATTATATTCGCATTGGAATACTTTCAGATTGTAGATATACCGTATCTGGAACTTGCGGATATACAAACCAAAGGGGAAGAATATAAAGAAAAATCAGAGGACAATATGAGACGGCGATTTGGTGATTGAAATTGATGAACAGCAGCGACCGGCACGTTGGTGCCCGGTACAAAATCTAAAATGAAATCCGGATAACATGTTGTAATTAATGTAATATTTATCTATTCGCTTGTTAAATCTCACAATTTAGGCTATGATATATATATTGATGTTCAGGCATCTTAAGGCCGTTTTAACGCTAAAATTAAGGTGTGATAAGGGGCAGGTTTCATGAAGAGATTTATGGTAAACAGTGTTGTATCCATGACGGTTTTCATCTTGGTTGCATGTTGGGGTCCCAAAAAATCTGTGGAAGAAGAGAACGTACTGGCCTCTCTATCAAATATTCAACAAAGCCTGGAAAACAACATTAGTTATGAACAATTTATTGAATTGTTAAGTCAGGCCAAAACAGAAATTGATATTTTGAAAGGCAACAGTAAGAATAGCCAATGTTTTGTGGGCGCTGTCGATAAATGCTATGCGTATTACACCACCGGCGGAAGGGCGTGGAAGCAGAAATTGATGGCAACCGATGCGGTCAGAAGACAGGACATGGATTTGACACTGTCCGTCTTACAATCCCGGGCAGCACTTAGCATTCAGATGGCGGATAATTGCTTTAAAAAGTAACCTCGCCTTAACCCTCTATTTTCCTTTCCGTATTCAAATCTTCTTAGACCTCACTAGCTACGGGTTTGTGAGTTGGTCAATTCGTTAACGGGTCGAGTGGTCAAATAGTTTAACTTTCGTTAATTCGTAAAATAGTTAATTAGTTGATAAGTTATAGAATTTAAATTCTTTGACAATTTGAAAACTCAACTACTTGACCATTTTACTAGACATCGAATCCTCTAACCAATTGACGATTCTACCAGAAGTGGTTTCAAAACCTCAGATCAGGCCTCCCGCTTAAACGCGGGATTACACGTCTTGATTTTAACAAATTAATGTGTGCATCAAGGGCCCCGCTTTCGCGGGATTACATATCTAATCTAAACAAATTAAGGTATGCATCAAGGCGTCAGGCTGATCGGGAAAGCGCAGCATACATGGGTATTTGAGCATTTATCGGAGCCTGTGCTGCACACTAATGCATAAAATCAGATGCGAATCCCGCGATAGTGGGACAACGCAGCCATTGGGGCTTAGATGGGGTTTTGAAACTACTTCTAATCAACCATTTAACCATACCCTTTTAATGTCTAGACGATTGATAGGGGTGATCGAGCTGTTTCAAAAATTCCCTGAACCAGGGCGGATTTTGCCAGACGATGTAGACAAGGAAAATAGCACTGATCGGAAGAAAAAAAACGGCCAGATCCAACAGAAGAATGATAACGCAAATCAGGATGCGTTGTTTTTTACTCATCACTGCCTCCATACAGCAAATCGGTTACCCACATAACAGACGCAAGGCTTCCGGGATTGTATCAAAGGGATCAAAGGTGCGAATCAAGCCGGCTCGGAAAATGAGCGCGATCAACCGATCGTCGTATTGCCTATTTTACAACAGGTGTTTGTCTTTCAATATTGACATGGACCGCTGGCCAATGGTGGTGACCTGGGTAAGGGCCTGGGTAAGGTGATACCCGGCTTCGTGTACCACGTTTGAATGTATCATTACCATGGCGGTGTCAATGCTTTTTTCCACTTTTAGCCAGAGTTCATTGGGAGCTGATTTCCGGCAAATAAGGATTTCACTGCCGATCATACTCACCATGGCCGCAATAATTTTTCCAGCTCCCGGTTTATCCGCTTCGGAGAGGGCTTTGTAGGTTTCGACAGCCTGAGATGCCCATATCAAGCCTGCTTTTATCTTCTCACTCTGGGAAAAGGTGAGAATAGCCGCATCGATTTCCATAAGAAACATTCCTTAGATTTAATTCGTCCTCGTCCTCGTACTCGTAATCGAAACAAAGTGCCTTCTGAATTTCCTTCGAGAGCATGAGTAAATTTCGAGTACGAGTACGAGGACGAGGACGAGTGCGACGATGAAAAATTGAAACTTGACGCGTTATAATAGAAGCTATGTCACTTTTTAAGATAGCTTCTATTTTCGATTGATGATGGAGGCCATATACCCGGCGCCGAAGCCGTTATCAATGTTTACGACGGCAACATTTGAACTGCAGCTGTTCAGCATCGCAAACAGAGCTGTCAGACCGCCAAGGCTGACGCCATAGCCCACGCTGGTCGGCACGGCAATTACCGGGCGGCTGACCATGCCCGCCACCACGCTGGGCAGAGCACCTTCCATCCCGGCGGCCACAATGAGAACGGATGCCTCTGCGATGATATCTTTATGGCCAAACAGACGATGGATGCCCGCAACGCCGACATCGAAAATGGTTTTCACCCGGTTACCCATGGCTTTGGCAGTCAGATATGCTTCTTGAGCCACCGGTATATCCGAGGTGCCGGCTGATATGATGGCAATCGTTCCGCGGCCAACGATCCGGGGTTTTTTTAGCTGAAATACGATCATGGAAGCATCCGCGTGATAAACCGCATCCGGAAAACGGGCGAGGACCTTTTCTGCTTTAATTTGCTCGATGCGAGTTACTAAAATAACGTTTTCCTGATGTCTCATGCGGTCCATAATGCCGATCACCTGGTCAGCCGTTTTGCCCTGGCCGAATATGACTTCCGGGAATCCTTTGCGCAGAGATCGGTGATGATCGACGTGTGCATAATCGATGTCTTCATAGGCAATATGGCGCAGTTTGTCGGCGGCGGCCTTAACCGATAGCTGACCTTGCGCCACAGAATTTAGCAGTTGAATCAGTACATCGTTGTCCATGTTTGATACCTGATTAAAGTTATTGGGTGATTACAGATTGCCTTTATCAATCTTTTTTTCAGCAATATAGGTGTCCGGTGTCAGGAAAATACAAAGGGATAGACTAAGAGAATAGATGATAACAGACAAAGGTCAGACTGTTTTGGTTTGGCTGAGCCCGTCAGCAAGCTGCACCCAGTCATCTGTTTGCTGACACCCGCCTGTGCGGCCGCAGCCGCTTCGTCGCGGCGAAGACCCGAAACCTGGCCCTGAAACCTGAGTCTTTTTTAGTCCTTGATATCCTGCTCAACGATTTTACCGGCGTCCGATGAAACCGGTCCCCCTGGCGGCGTCGTGGCCGCGTGCGGCGAATGTGCTAATCGTTCCAGATCTTTTACCTTCCTGAGGATCGCGGACAGGCGTTTATCAATCGTCAGCTTTGTTAATTCCAGTTCGCGTTGATAATTTTTCTTGGCTTTGAGCAGTTCAAGCTGTAACGCATCCTTATCCAATTTTTGATCGGACAGGTTTGACATATCGGATTGAATTTCGGATTGAATTCTTGCGAGATCTTTCGAGGCCTTATCAAGGGTTGCCGAGATCGTGGCCAGCTGCTGCTGGGTATCCTTATCCAATGCCTGCAGCTCTGCTGTGACAGCTTTAAGATCATTGCGCATGGGGCCTAAGGCCTCCAACTGCCGGCGCATGGGCTTGAGGGTTTCCAACTCCTTGCGCATGGGCTTGAGGGTTTCCAGCTCCTTGCGAATGGGGCCCAGGGCGGTGTCGATTTTGGCGATGGCATCTTGCTGCTCTTTTTTGTCCACTTTGGTCGCGTTTATTTTTGAAACCATGTCCTGCGCCTTTTTAAGATTGGCTGTCATGGATTTGTCCACTTTTTCCAGCGCTGCCAGCTTCTGGGCCAGTGATGCCTCGAGTTCGCCGTATTTTTTGGATAGAGCTTCAGATTGGTCGTGCAGCTGCGCGGAAAGATTTTGAATTTCCATGGCCCCGGTATCCTGGCTCTGGCTGACCCGGCTGGTGATGTCGCGGTAGGTAATGTAGAACACAACTCCGAGAAGGACCGGGATGAGAATCGATATGATCGTTACCCGATGGCTTAATTTTTCTACACGTCGATCTTTGGCTTCTTCCTCGTAGAGCGCCTCTTCAGATTCAGGCTCAGGCTCATCATCGCCATTAAATTTAAATGTAGGATATTCTTCTTCATCGATCATGTTGGTTATCCTTTTTTATTCCCATTCGATGGTGCTGGGCGGCTTCGAGCTGATATCATAGACCACCCGGTTGACTCCATCGACTTCATTAATAATCCGATTGGATATTTTTCCGAGCAATTTGTGGGGCAATTTTGCCCAATCTGCCGTCATGGCATCTTTGCTTGTTACGGCTCGGATGGCGATAATATTTTCATATGTCCGCTGATCGCCCATTACCCCCACACTCTTAAGGGGCAATAAAACAGCAAATGACTGCCATAATCTTTTATAATATCCTGCATTTTTAATCTCTTCAAGTAAAAGCTCATCAACATCCCTTAATATCCGCAGGCGCCTGGGGGTGATTTCACCCAGGATTCTAACCGCCAGGCCCGGCCCGGGGAAGGGTTGCCGCCAGACCAGGTTTTCCGGCAACCCCAGGGCTTTGCCCAAAATGCGAACTTCATCTTTAAACAGGTACCGCAGGGGCTCGATGAGTTTTAATTTCATTTTGCGGGGAAGTCCGCCCACATTGTGATGCGACTTGATAACGGATGTGGGGCCGCCGAAGGCCGAGACCGATTCAATCACGTCCGGATACA
>JASFIU010000275.1:0-6618 GCA_050122495.1 Desulfobacterales bacterium
CCGGTAACCACGACCACTGGCCGGGAGATGAAAGTATTTGTGGGCATCCAGCTGCTCTTTATTCATACTTTCCCAGGCCACCTTCTCTACCAATTAATGTCCAGCGGATCCCTCTGAGAAATGGGGTTACACTCGTACTTGCGGGGATTGATACATCTGCAGAAGTGAATCCTTATCGTGCAAACCGTTTTGTTGCCCGTGGTCATTGTGTGCAGCAACTCACGGAACTTCAGGCCGCAATTCCGCTCAAGGCTGGAAATGATGAGATCCGCGTCCTTATACTCCACCATTCACCACAGATGAACGGCTATAGATGCACGCTCACTCGTAGTACAAAACGAGTTTTAAAAAAAACAATAGAAGATTATAATATAAATGTTCTATTGACAGGGCATGCGCATACCGTAGCTGGGAAAGTTCAGACTTTTACATATGATAATCAACCACGGTCTGTCTTTGAAGCTCGCTGTGGAACCACACTCCAGCGGGACACACTTCCGACCCCCTTCATTGCACAAAGATTCAGATGGACTAATAGTAAGGGTTTGAACAAAAACACATTTCTCGTACATCGACTATATGAAGAAAATGTCGGAATCACATGGGAAACGAAAATACACATGCGCATGGGTCCAAATTTTATAGATATTGGACTAATTCACGACGGAACTAAAAACCGAAATCCCATTCCACCACAAAGGGTGTTATAGACACCATAGCTTTAACTGTGGATTACTAAGCCATTTCGATATCTCACACCACGCTATATGCCGAACTTTTTCATCATCTCGCTTAGTTGATACTCGCTGATTTTTAACATCGCCGCGGCTGCCTCTCGGTTCAAATTAGTGGCTTCCAGAGCCTGGGCTATCCTCTCCGCTTCCATTTCCGCAGGGATCCCCTCGCCTGAAGAAATCGCCGAGTAATCTATATACTGTGAATCAGATTGTGGTTTCCAGTATTCATAAAGGTTAACCGCCGGATCGCGGTCGCATAACTCCATACGAATTGCCTCCTTCCCTTCGGGCTCTGCCTTAATGCCAATCATAAGATTTGGAAAGGATCTTGCCGCGGCAATAGTCCAATCTAAAAGGAAACCAGCAGTCTCTTCGTCAATGAAAGTGAATACTCGTATTTCATCAATAATTTCATCTCTTGAAATGAAAACGCCATCGCCTTCCTTCTCTGACCGGGCAAAAACAAGCCCATGGCTATTTAAGATAGCCTTGTAAAATCCTTCATGCCTTGCATACCGATGAATCTTCATAGCCAAAGCCTCGCAGACCACAAACATATGGACTAGCCTATCACCCCTAACCCGGGACAAAAGTCTTTCTTTTAGAGAAGGACCCAGCGTTTTTAGTAATACGCTTTCTATTGCATCTTTTACGCGTTCATTGTTTTCTGCTGTCGCGCGTTCGTAGTCTTCAAAAGCAGCTGCTTCAGCCTCAGTTATTTCCATTGTGGCTCCAAGGGCTTCGTAAAAGGCTGGAAGATTCGATTGAAGAGCTTCACTGCGGGCATCGCAATCCTCGCATTCCTGAAGGTGCTCAAACAATTCATCGGCCCTTGCACGCAGCTCAGTCACAAGCTCTTGATTTGTTGGATCGGCAGTGAATTTTTGCCAAAATTCACAGATTGTCATTTTAATCTCCTTTCTTGCTGTTGCATTTGAAGGAATAAATTCAGACAAGATTTCTTCAAGAGAACGAAGAATTCTTCTCCTTATGACCCTTGCACGCTGGACGCTTATTCCGATGGCTGCTGCTGCATCTTCAAGGCTACGACCTTCAGACCAAAGCGCACGCGCTAACGGCAAATCGCTTTCGGACATGAGTTCGGGTATCTCGACTTGGACAGCGAATTGAGCGAGAGCCTCTGTTGCTAAGCAACGAAATCTATGCCTCGAAACTCCCAGTATCGCGGCTGCCCTGCGCTCTCGGTAACCAGCTGAAGTCAATAATTTAAGTACCCGTCGTGAATCATCAGGTAACCTCTTCAGTGCTTGCTTTACCATAGCGAGATCGGCGCGCATTTCGATGTTTTCACTTTTATTTCCTTTTATCAAAGCCATTTCCTCTGGACTTACAAGACTCGACCGCCATTTATGTGTTTGGACTATCCTTGAGCGTGCAAATCGAAGGAATGCGCCATACGCATATGTACGAAAGTTCGCTTTGCTCGGGTCGAACCTTTTCGTGAGTCCTGGCCATGCTTCAGCTAAGAAATCATGTATAATTTCAGGAGCCTCTGATGGATCAGTTGGGTATCCTTGTCTTGCAAGCCTTCCAAGAGCGGAGAAAAGCAATGGTCGGAAGGACACATAGGCGTCATGCCACTCCGGAATATTAACATCTTGATGTTTTTGTATCCGAGTAACCATTAAATCTCCTCAATTAGGATACTCATCTTTGTCCTGTTAATGTTATTGTCACCACATGATGAATTGGTTGAAAAAAAATAACATGAAATGAAAATTTTTTACATTGCCATTTGGGATAAAATTATATAACAATCTAATTTTATAACATATCATAACAATTTTTCATCTAAATTAAAATGAATTGGCGATAATTTAGTAATTTTATTAATGTGGATAGCTTAGAGAAGCTTTAATCGCAATCACTGGTGGATACTCTCAGGAATTTAAAACAAAAACTGAAAGGTGGAATATGGACTCAAAATTTGGTCAACATTTGGTCAACAAATGATAAGAAACAACCCCTAATTTAACAAGATTTCTGAATTTTTACTTTGAATACTATAAATAATTTAAGTGGCCAAAATCACATCAATTTATAACTTATCTATTTTTACTTGTTGTTACTTGTGATTAATACCAGATTGCACTTCAAATCCGGTGTGGGGCGCTAAAACCGTCCCGGGTGGGTTCGATTCCCATGCACTTCCGCCAACATCCTTATTCATATCAAACAGTTATTTTATCCGTCAAGCCTTAAATCCTATTTAAAAGCGAATTCTGCCAAGGTAGCGAAAGGGCGGACAATTTCTTGTCCGCCCTTTATGTGTTTATGCGATTGATCGGAAATCTATGTGTGCGACGCTTTGCCCATTTGACAGACAGGAACATGCGTTCCGAATGTCCGCAAAAACATCAGATGGAATTCTAGTTCAGTGCGTTTTCAAATACCCTCCGTCACCAACAGGTCGGTGACCCCCCATTTATACCCCGAAGTCCTTTGCACAAATTTGATGCGGTTTTCGCCGGGAATCTGAGCAGCGGCCGGAATGGCGAAACTGTCGCCGGCATTCAGACCATCATTAGGTCCTTTGCTGAGATATCCTAACAGGTTGTCATTTAGATACACGGCGACCTCATCGGTATAGTCAATATCATAGCCGGTCACCGAAAACAGAAGATCCGTAGACGTACCCGTAAAACCGGCGACAAGGGTGATCTTATGTTCGTTGCTCCCATATTTATAACCATATTCGCCGGTATCCACCACACCGAGCGTCAGGGTGATGTCGGGCCGCGGAAGTCTGTAATCCGCCAGCAGCAGGTTGGTAACCCCCCATTTATACCCCGACGTCTTTTGCACAAATTTGATGCGGTTGTCACCGGGAATCTGAGCGGCCGCCGGGACGGCGAAACTGTCGCCGGCATTCAGACCATTATTGGGTCCTTTGCTGAGATATCCTAACAGGTTGTCATTTAGATACACGGCGACCTCATCGGTATAGTCAATATCATAGCCGGTCACCGAGAAGAACAGGTTCATCATTGTGCCTTCAAATCCGACGGTAAGTTCGGTCCCATACTGGCCGCTCCCGTAATTGTAACCATATTCTCCATTGTCGATCACACCGACAGTCAGGCTGATATCGGCAGGCGGCGTCGTGTACTCGGCCAGCAGCAGGTTGGTGACACCCCAGGTGAAGCCCGCAGTCTTTTGCACAAATTTGATGCGGTTTTCACCGGGAATCTGCGCAGCCGCCGGGATGGCGAAATTGTCGCCGGCATTGAGGCCGTTGTCCGGCCCTTTCCTGAGATATCCTAAGAGGTTATCGTTTAGATACACGGCGACCTCATCGTTATAGTCAATATCATAGCCGGTCACCGAAAACAGCAGATCCATAGACGTACCCGTAAAACCGGCGGTAAGGGTGGTTTCATGCTGGTTGCTGCCATAATTATGACCATATTCGCCGTCATCCACCACCCCGACGGTCAGGGAGATGTCGGACTGCGGCAGCGTGTAGTCCGCCAGCAACAGGTTGGTGACACCCCAGGTGAAGCCCTCGGTCTTTTGCACAAATTTGATGCGGTTTTCACCGGGAATCTGGGCGGCCGCCGGGATGTCGAAGCTGTCCCCTGCATTCAGGTCGTTGTCCGGCCCTTTGCTGAGATATCCCAGGAGATTATCGTTTAGATACACGGCGACCTCGTCGGCATAGTCAATATCATAGCCGGTCACCGAGAAGAACAGATCCATAGAGGTGCCCGTAAAGCCGACGGTAAGTTCGATCGCATGCTGATTGCTGCCGTAGTTGTGACCAAATTCTCGATTGTCGATCTCACCGACGGTCAGGGTGATATCCGCAGGCGTTATAACGTGCTCTTCCAGCAACAGGTTGGTGACACCCCAGGTCCAGCCCTCGGTCTTTTGTACAAATCTGATGCGGTTTTCACCGGAAATCTGCGCATCGGCCGGGATGTCGAAGCTGTCTCCGGCATTCAGACCGTTATTGGGCCCTGTGCTGAGATAACCCAAGAGGTTGTCATTTAGATAAACGGCGATTTCATCGGTGTAGTCAATATCATAGCCTGAAACCGAGAACACCAGATCTGCTGACGCGTTTTGAAAGGTGGCTGTCAGCTCGGTGGCATGCAGGTTGGTCCCATAATTGTAGCCATATTTCGCGGTGTCCATATTGCCCAATGTCAGAGGTATTTCGATCGTACCGCTCAGGCCGACCACGAAAATGGTCAGCGAACGGGAAGCCTTGACACCGTCCGTATCGCTCACCTCCACGGTGAAGGTGTATTTCCACTGCTGGATCGGGATACCGGAAATGGTTCCATTCGGATTCAGGCTGAGCCCGGGCGGCAGGGTACCGGAAACGATGGTCCAGCTGTAGGGCGGTAAGCCGCCGCTGGCCTGGAGGATCTGATTATAGCTCTGGTTAATCAGGGCATCCGGCAGGCTATCAGTCTGGATCACCAGGGGGGGCGGGTGGATCGTGATTGACAGATTTTGGGCACCCTCGGCAAGGTTTTCATCGACCACCTGAACCGTGAATGAGCTGATCCCGGGAGTCAGCGGCACGCCGCTGATCCTGCCTGTGTCGGGATCCAATGTGAGCCCATCGGGAAGACTTCCCGCGGATATAGACCAGACATACGGCGCCTGACCGCCACTGGCTCTCAAGGTGGTGGTGTATGTTTGGTCGACTTCCCCATCCGGCAGGTCGGTGGTCCGCACGCTCAGGCTCATTTTAACCCGGTAAATGCTGCCGTCATCATGATCAGCCAGGTAGACATTGCCGTCTTGGCTGTCCCCGAATGTGCTAATGCCGGACGGTGCCGAATCGAGCAGGAGAGCCGACTGCCACTCTGAGTCATCCCGCTTCAGCCCCCAAAGCTCTCCGCTGCAAAAATCTGCATAAAGGTAAACCCCGCGCAGCAGTGCAAATTGCTCGCCCCGGTAAACCTGCCCGCCGGTGACGGCGCAGCGATTTTCCGAATGGTCGTACACTGCGGTTGGCAGCGCGAAATCTTCGGTATTGCATGTTTCCCCATCATAGCATTGATCGCCTTCCATAACGTTCCAGCCGTAGTCCTCACCGCCGCTGCTGGATGCCTCCTGGAAATTGACTTCCTCCAGGGTATCCTCGCCCACATCGGCCAGATACAAATCCCCCGTCAGGCGGTCAAAGCTGAAACGCCATGGGTTTCGCAAGCCCGACGCCCAGATCTCTTCGCGTGCCCCGCCTGAAGAAAAATAAGGATTGTCCGGCGGGATGCCATAGGGCGTGCCGGCGTCCACATCAATCCGCAGCATCTTGCCAACCAGGGTATGCAGATCCCTGGCCGTATCCACCACGACACCGTCGGCACTGCCGTCGCCCGTGGCGATGTAGAGATATCCGTCCAAGCCGAATGCCAGATGGCCACCATAGTGGTCACCGGGTGGCGCGGGAATGGTGAGCAAAACATACCGGGAGCTCTCATCTGCCAGGTCTGCATCAGCAGATGAGACCTCGTAGCGCACGACGACGAAATCACCGTCGGTATCGATGTGACTGATATAAAAAAAGCCATTGGATTCGTAGTCCGGGTGGAAAGCGATACTGAGCAGGCCCCCTCTGCTTCCGTCAGTTAACGGGAAGATAAGGGTTGAGATATCCAGAAAAGGCGTGGGCAACAAGACACCTGCGTCGAGGATCACGATCTGCCCGGGCTGTTGAGCGATAAAAAGGCGTCCGGAATCGTCGGCGGCATGCGTTATTGCAACCGGTTTATCAAGCCCGCTAATAACCTGCTCAAGCTCCAGTTTAATGGTGCTGATATCATAGAGCCCGATCAAAGCCTGCCCTGCCGCGTCAACCTGGACACGCGGAAACTCAATCCCGTTGGCGGGGTCGGTAATCATT
>JASFIU010000276.1:0-6533 GCA_050122495.1 Desulfobacterales bacterium
GTCGGGGCGCCGACCATTAGGTTTATTTTGGGCAATCCGACTACATACCTATACAACTATCATGCCAATTTTGTGTATTTTGAGAATGCCATTATTTTCAGTGGGTTATAAATTTGCCGGAAATTCGGGTAGGCAAAATGTGACAAATGTTGTCAAAAAATATGTCAAAAAATTGTCAGTAAAGGCAAATTCCAGGGGCCTCAATCCGGTATTTAGGATTCTGAGGGTTCGGAAGGAGGCAGTGTCGCAATGCGCGTACGGGGCTGCAATTTTTTCTCAAATTTTAAAAGGATGGCGCCGATGGATAGGGTGAAAAGGTGAACCGCAAAGAAAAAAAATAAAACACCATCTTTTGAATTCCATCCCAACAATAAGAAAATAATCGCACTAAAGAACAGAAATTTGGTTTTCATGATTGATTTTCCCGGGTTTTGTTTTAGCCAGAACCATCCGCGATATTCGATATATCGGTCGTTTAGCCCAAAAACTTTAATTAAAAAACTTAAGTATGACCTTTTACGGGCCGATACAGGACTATATATCCACGGGGCATGATTTGGGTTGAACCCGTTGCCCGTTAGCCCGTTTGCCCGAATTAAATCAGACATTTTCCCGATTATACCGGGCTCAACTGGCTAAACCGGAAAACCTAAAACCCAGATCAACATTTTTGAGATGGGTTATCGTATTCGAATGCAATTGCCTCAACGAAACGGTTGGTTATTGAAATTTTATAGCGCTTAATTTCTTCACATTCGAGGATCACATGAAAAAGCAGATTGAAACATTTATCAAGGATCTGAAATCAAACAAAAAACTGAACACATTTGATGAGGCCTCCACAAAACAGGCGGTGGTTCTTAGGTTATTATCGTTCTTGGAGTGGGATATTTTTAACGTCGATGAAGTCGCTCCGGATTACGCCGTCAATTCCCATAGCGTCGCCTACTCCCTGCGCATCAACAATACGAACAAAGTTTTTATTGAGGTCAAACGCATTAACGATAAATTGGATAACCATCAGAAGTCGCTGCTCAGTTTTGCTTCACGTGAAGGCGTTAACGTTTCAATTCTGACCAACGGCATCATCTGGTGGTTTTATCTGACCGCAGCTACGGGAAGTTCACAGGAAAAGTGGTTTTATTCCGTAGATCTGTTAAAACAAAAAACAGATGACTTTATTCCGCAACTGATAGACCTGTTGGAAAAAAATAAGGTCGCCCGAGGCCAGGCATTAAAAACGGCCAAAGCACTCAACCAGAATAAAAAGCAAAAAATGGCCTCGGATATTATCCCTGAAGCCTGGAATAAAATTATCTCCCAGCCGAATATGATTTTTGTGGAATTATTAAGAGAAACGACTGAAAAACTCTGCGGTTACAAAGTCGAGGCCAAGATAATTGAACGCTTTCTGGAAAAGAATTTAGATAAGTGGTTAATCTCCAAGCGCCCATCCACCAGCGCCTCACCACCGCCCAAGATCATTGAACTCGCCAGCATAGAGGAAAAACCGAAACAGCAGTTTTCAACTGAGCCGCCCAAAAAACCTGTTAAAAAAGCAGAGAGCTATGCCGGCAAAGAGATCAGATCCTACGCATTCAACGGCAAAACCAGCGCGGTCCGCAACTGGGAGGACATGTTGACCAGTCTTTGCGACTATTTCGCCATGATCCATTCTAAGGATTTTGAAAAAGTGCTCTGGATTTCTGGAGAAGACCATACCTATTTTTCGCGTTACTCGGATCAATTGAAAATCCCCGAAAAAATCAAAGGGACCAATATTTATGTGGAAACCAAGCTCAGCGCCGAGGAAATCGTAAAAACTTCCCGCCTGCTTTTAGCTGAATTCGGCTATCCCGCCAGTGATTTAAGAATAACCACATCATAACACCAGGAGCCCAACCGATATTCTTTGCCGAACGGTCTGGACTTAAATCCCAGTTTTTGCTTTAAGGATGATATATAAAAGTTCATCATCTTTGGAACCCACAGGCAATGCAAAAAACCTATCTTTTCTACGATATCGAAACCACCGGTCTGAATAAAGCATTTGACCAGGTTTTGCAGTTCGCAGCAATTCGTACGGACAAGCAGCTAAATGAAATTGATCGTTACACGATTAAAGTTCAACTGCGTCCGGATGTGATTCCGTCTCCCGGTGCAATCCTAACCAATCGCATGTCTATTGAAGACTTAACCACCGGATTGTCTGAATTTGAGGCCACCGGGAAAATCCACCGGTTGTTGAATCAACCGGGCACGATCAGCCTGGGATATAACACCCTGGGTTTTGATGATGAATTTTTACGTTTCTCGTTTCATCGCAACCTGCTGCCTGCTTATACGCATCAGTACCGGGATGGCTGTGGTCGGATGGATTTGCTCCCCATGACCGTCATCTTCTGGCTTTACCGGCAACATGTGATCACCTGGCCGCAAATTAACGGCAGACCATCACTGAAACTGGAACATCTCCGTGAAGCCAACCAGCTTACCGCCGGGCCGTCCCATGAAGCAGCGGCTGACGTACGGGCTACGATCGCGCTCGCCCGCAGGCTTTTCGAAGACAGACAGATGTGGGAATACCTGCTGGGCTATTTTGAAAAAGGCACGGATGCGCATCGCATAGACGAAATACCGCCCTCCTTTAGCAGTGCTCTGGGCCAACACCGCAAAGGATTAATGGTCGGCAGCGAATACGGCCCCCGGCAAAAATATCAGGTGCCGGTGCTGTCTATCGGGGACTCCATCTCCTATCCAAATCAAACCCTGTGGCTGCGACTCGACTTGCCGGACCTTAGAGAAACCAAAACCGCGTCTATCGATGAAACCACCTGGATTGTACGTAAAAAATACGGGGAACCCGGCATTTTATTGCCGCCCCGCCGGCGATATTGGAAATATTTAAACGATGAACGCAAGGCCATCGTTGCTGAAAATCTGCAATGGTTGCAGTCCAACCCGACCACGTTTCAGAATATCGTTAGCCATCACCGCAACTTTACCTATCCTTTCATTCCGAATCTGGACCCCGAAGCGGCCCTTTATCAGATTGGCTTTTTTCCGCGTTCCGATGAGAAATTATTCAAACAGTTTCAAACAGCGCCGTTGCAAGAAAAAGAAAAAATTATTAATCGCCTATCAAGTAAAGATGCGCGAACGTTAGCAAGAAGACTGCTATGCAGAAATTATCCTGAAAACCTGCCTGAAACGGTTACCGGGGAGTTTAAAGCCTATATGCGTCGGGTCAATCCGCCCGACACGGCTGAGGCCATAGTGGATTTTAAGGGAGAGCGCCGCTTGACGCCGACGGCAGCCTTGGTCGAGATCAAAGATCTCAAGAACACCGCCGACCTGGATAAAAATCAAATCGAGTTATTAGGTCAACTGGAAATTTTTATAAAAAGCAATTTTCCGCCAAGAAAGTCCGGCAGGCAGTTATCCATTGGTAAAAACTTCTAGTTGTACGCACCAGAAAAATGTTTCAAAAGTCTTGTGGCATATTTTTGCTCAGTCAAGTTCTTTAAATAGCACCATGTCGCTGGGAGGCCAGGAGGCCAGAAAGCTTCCGCGTCTTTAAGCCTTCCAGCTTCCCAGCCTGATCGCTTCCAGGCTTAGCTTGCCTTTATCTGAACACTGACACCTGACACCCGAAACCTGAAACCTATAATTAGAACCCAGTTTCAAGCAGCCTGCCTGGGCATCACCTGACCGATTCGAGATTTTGTAGTCGATCGGAGATTAGAATGTCACGCGCCTTGGGGCCGCAGTTGAAGAGTAGATCGAAAGTGGACAGATCGGGGATAAACCGGCCCCATAATTGCGGATAGACACTGGTGGGTGGTTTAAAGTATTTAAGCTCGATGTCTTGCTGTTCGAATAGGGCCCCATCAAGATATTTTCCGGCGGCATGTTGGGCCAGATAAGAGGAAGCGCCCAGGCATTTGCATATTTCAACCAGCCCTTGATTGCCGGTTTCTTGAATCCCTAATTCCGACAACAATTTGATCTTGGTATCAATTTTAAGCTGCCGGAACAAATAGCGGATAATCGTTAGGTTCAAGTCAATCAGTTTTTCGAATCGCGCCGTATATGCCTCTTCGAGAACGGGCATGTGATCGGTAAAATACGGCGCCCTGGCATAGGCTGATTTTAGGCTGGCGAGATGTTTTGCGACCCAGCGAAACTCGTGGCAGATCCTGACTTCATGAATGCGCTGCAACCCCAATCCCTTCTTCCATACCGGAATCGTCAGCCACAAGGTTCCCTGATCGTTTTTAAATCGATTGCGGCTAATCCAGGTCGTGCCCCGGGGAAACTGCACGGTATCGAGAATCACAAAAACATCCGCTAAATAGGCTTTATAGAAAAATCCTGGAAATGGAGAGAAGTAAGGTTGGTGGGTGGATATAACCATGGGTTGAGCCCGTTGGCCCGTTAATAAAGTGACTAAAGTGAACTAAAGTGAGCTAAAGTGCCTAAAGTTATAGTGTCGCTGCGCTCCATCTTTTTATTAAAAAAGACAGAATTCATTAACTTTAGTCACTTTAGATCACTTCCAACTTTAGTCACTTGTTTGGAGGCACTTTCTTTTAAGACGCGTTAATCACCTCAAGCATTTCGCCAACGACCTTATCCACGTCTTCATATTGAACCTGGCAGGTGCCGACTCTCTCGTGTCCGCCGCCCCCATATTTAAGGGTCAGTGACCCCACATTGATTCGACAGGTATTGTTAATAATGCTGTTGCCCACAGATATCATTGCAAAGGCCTTATTTTTCCCGTCGGCGATTCGTATGGATATATTTTGCTCGGGATATAGAACATATTCCAAAAAGCGGTTGCCGACAGGGATAACCCCACAATCGCGCAAATCAATAACAATTGCATTGCCCTCGATCCGGGCTGATTTTTTGATCAACTGTTCATATTTCTTATTTTCTTCATGATACAGTTTCACCCGTTCCTGGAAGTCGGATAAGCTTAAGATGTCCTCCACCTTTTTGGTGCGCAGTAATCCCGGCAACTGCTTCATAAGTTCAAAATTACTGATGGTAAAGTTTCGCTTGTACCCCAAACCGGTGCGGGGATCGGCAATAAAGGCCAGCATAATCCATCCATCAGGCTGCAGAATATCCTCTTTGGTAAATTTGGCCGAATCGGCTTTACCGGCAATTTGAATTAACGCTTCAAATTTTTTTAGCTTATCGGCATAAGCTTCATTCTCTTTATAGTAATCGTAAACAACCTGGGCCGCGCTGGGAGCCTTTTTGCTGGCGCCTTCAAAATTGCCTTCCAGCTGCAGACGTTCACGCTCGCTGGAATGATGGTCAAACCACAGCCCGCAACCCTTAACAAACGGTACATTTGCCAGAATATCATTTTCGCTAACGGCAATTTTACTATCCTGCATATCTTTAGGATGAACATAAAGAATCTCATCGATGAGCCCCAGCTCTTCAAGTATGGCTGTACACACCGAGCCGTCAAAATCCGATCGGGTAAGTAATCTCACAGTAATCTCCTAGCGCGCTTTTGGGAGCCGGTTTGGAAACAAATCGAAAACAGATCATCCGCTATCAAAAAATCGGATCGTCGAAAAGATGTTTTTATCGAAGACCCCGCAACAAAATTGATAAAACCGATATTACTTTGACATGTCGAGTTTCGTAAATTTTGCACCTTTGACCTGCTTGTAAAATCGATCCAGGGCCTCATCAGCGCTTGCGTCAATCTTCTTGGCCTTATCATTTGCCGTATCGGCAGAAACCATCTCTGTGAGGCCGACAGAAGACACAAAAATTATGAAGACAGTTAAATAGAGCGCAGTGGTTTCAAAACCCCATCTCCCCGCTAAATGAAGCGGGATTTCGCATCTATTTGAAACTGAATCTAAGGAGCTCAAAAGGCTCCAACGGCTGCGGGGCCCTTGATGCACACCTTAATTTGTTAAAATCAAGACGTGTAATCCCGCGTTCAAGCGGGAAACCTGATCTGAGGTTTTGAAACCACTTCTATTGTTTTCGAACAAGGTAAAGAAAAATCAGGGAGCTTACAGGGGTGTAAGCGTATTGAAAATTTTAACCGCAAATAGAGTAATCATCAATAATTAAATTACAATAACAGAAAGAAAATCGCAAATGCACCAGGGGCGCCGACTTTAACGCAGCTTAATTTCCTGGTACGGTAAGCTGTATTTCTCCGCCAGGGCCATGAGATCTTCCTCCATAGTGACCTCTCGGCCGCTTTGAGATTGCACCTTGATGTTCTTATCCCCTACCACAAAGATCTGGATTTTCTGAAGATCAAAAAGCTCGATGGCAAGTCGGCGAAGTTCTTCTTGCGTGGCCCCGATAAAAGCGTCCTGAATTCTTTCAAGCGTGTCGAGTGGCTCTTTGCGCAGATAGTAGCGGCCATAAACGTCCACCAGCTCGGTTTTGGTATCCACGTTAAAAACAAAGCTGTTTAGGGCATCAAGCCGTTTTAATTCGAGCTCCCTTTCAGGAATATCTTTTCGCAGCGCATTCATAAT
>JASFIU010000277.1:0-6528 GCA_050122495.1 Desulfobacterales bacterium
AGAAAAATACGTGGAATGGCTGCGTCGTAAGACCGACTATCAGAAATATTTAAAAATCAAAAATACGTTTGTGTTTTTCATGGATTTTTCAAAATACTATTTTCTGGGCCACATTGTGGACAATTTACACGATGTCCAGGATGCTGTTGCCGAGGAAATGTTTGCCAATGCCGAGACCATTTTTGATAACCAAAAATTCCGCGGAAGATATGGCAAGGTCAAAGAATCCGTCGGTATGGAGATCCGGGAGGTATACGATTACTGCCAGGCTGCCATTCGCCAGTTTCTAACCGACTCCGGTGTTTCGACCAGCGTGTCGATGTTCCGCATTCAAACCTGGTTCCTGACGCACCTGGCCGGCAGAGCGGTTGAAGCCAAGGAAGCCGGGCTTTCTGAGAATCTCGTGCAAGAATTAAATCTTCTGATCGAGGTCAATTTCACAAAGCGCATGGACGCTGTCGAGGCCTACCGCAAGACCATTCGGGAATATGTCCATAAAATACGGTTCGAACAAAATAAGCCCCAAATGGCCGGCATCATAACCAATCTGCTAGATCTTCTATCCTGGCTGCGCACCAAGCAAATTGCCATGCGGGACCTGAAACCGGATAACTTGCTGGTCGCCGGCGATCCTTCAAAGTACCCCCTGTTTCTAATGAAAGCTGCTGAATATGAACTTGGAATCATCGATGTTGAAACCGCTGTCGACTTTGAAAAAACAAAGGGGAGAAAAATCAAACAGCCGTTGCTGGGCGGGACACCCTTTTATGCCACGCCAACACATTTTTTCAGCAACACTATTCTATCCGAGGCATTTCCCAATTTAAATTTAATTTTGCATCTACAGGATTGGCATGCCACCCTGGTGATGGCGTTTAAAACCGTTACGGGTGAATTGCTGTTTCAACAAACCGCCAAACTGTTTGCCGACATCCGCAATTCAATCAAAAACGGACAGATGAAGGGTTTGCTGGATACCGAGATTGTCGCCGATATCAGTCGTTCGTTCTGGCGCCAGGCATTGAGAGAATTCCAGGCGAAAATGAATCAAAAAGAAAACGCTTTGAAATCTATTTATGTGGATATCCCCGAAAGTGCGAAGCAGATGTTAAAGAATGTAATGGCCAAGGATATCCAAGTCACCGCTTTAAAAATAAAACAGTGTATTAACTTAAATTGTCAGAAGTTTTTTGAAAGCCCGCAAAGCCAGGAACTTTTAATCAAAGCCTCGCCCATAAAAATCAACCAGCTAATCGCGGAATTTGGAAACAAGGTCAAAACCAACCCGAATTCAGCTACAAATCAGACCCGTGCCATTCCATTTCTAAAATATATAGGGACGCTGAAACTGCACGCTGATCAGCAAAAACAGCTTTTAGATAGGCTCGAACAGCCCAACTCAAGACTTTCTGTCTACACCCTTTTGGGTTTCATGTTCAATAACCTTTATAAATCAATGTTTCCGGAAAAATGGTGGGTGAAAACGGTCCCTGAAAAAAATTATTCAGATGCAGATGTGGACGAGGCCACCCTCGAAGCAACTATCCCGAACTAGAAGTGGTTTTAAAACCACTTCTAAAACCCTGATCCACCTTTTTGAGATGGGTTTTAATATGGTTTTTGTTTGACAGTTTCAATTTGCCCATTGTATTCTAATATCATCAAGGTTTGACAGCAGTGTAGAATACCCTTTAAAAAAATTCTTTTGCTCACATTTGTCTTTCCTTTTTGTCCAAATGGATAGCAATCATCGTCGCAGTCATAATTTAAGCGAGGCCCAGGGGCAGGTGCTGGTCCGGCTGGCCCGACAAACCCTTATGGAACGTCTGGGAATACAAATCCCCCAAGCCGAGATTGATTCCTTAAATGTTGCATTAAAAGATTCCTGTTTTAAATCAATGTGCGGAACCTTTGTTACGCTAAAGATCAAAGAACGTCTGCGGGGGTGCATTGGCAACCTGACATCCGACACGCGCCTGGAATCAGGGGTTCGCCGCAACACGATTAACGCCGCTTTTCATGATCCGCGCTTCGAACCGCTGAGCACCTCGGATATGGACCGGGTCGAAATAGAAATCAGCATCCTTTCGGAACCACACCCTTTAAAATACCGTGACGGGGACGATCTGGTTAAAAAGCTCCGACCGCATATCGATGGCGTGATTATTCGCAAGGGCCATGCCAGCGCTACCTTTTTGCCACAGGTATGGGAACAGCTCCCCCGGCCGCAGGATTTTCTATCCCACCTATGCTCGAAGGCCGGACTATCAGCGGATTCCTGGAAGAACCCCGAACTTGAAGTCTCTACCTACCAGGTCCAGTATTTTGAAGAACATGCCGGTCAGCCCTAATATCTTGTAATTTTTTTTAACCTATCGAAAGCATGTAGCTTTTAACGGCATTTACCTTTATGCCACATCCAGGGAATGATGGCATATTGGAATAGAGGAATAATGTGCAAGACCCGCAACTTCAGTGTCGCCCCAATCTAATACAGACCCGATATAGCGCTAAAGCTTCACTTTGTGCCCAGTATTCCATCATTCCATCATTTAAACAGAGAGCGAAGTGAACTATGATTTATTTTCCTCTTCCTCATCTTCCTGCCTGGAATATTCCCGCCGGCGTTTAATTTTTCGAATAAAACCAAATATCGTCAGCACAGCGGCCGATAGAAATAAAATTTCATAGAGGTGAACGGAAAGGTAGGTAAACCAGTTGATATCCTTTTTGAGATACGCCCGCCACTGATATTCGAACTCATCCAGGGAAGTTCCAAAACGAGACGCAAAGGCGGATTCGAGACCATAGCCCTCTTGCAGCAGCTTCAGCAGATCCAGAATACCCTGCGAGCCATACTCGCGGTTCAAATACTCCACCACGCTCTTGCTCTGCTTATAAGCCAGTATCAGGGCATTTTTGTCCCGCGGAAATTGGTGCTGCAACTGCTGAAGCTCAAAATCGGTATCAGATAAGATGGCTGCCGGCAACGGGTCGCGTTTGATGTCCATCATGATGTCAGCCAGACCGTCGCTGGCCCATTGGCAAATTCCTTCATCCAGCCACCGGGGCAAATTATCATCTCTGATGTAATGGTGGAGCAACAAGTGACACAATTCATGTTTAAATGTCGATTGCAGTGTAAATGGTGAAGTCTTCATTTTCGAATTGTCAATCACCATTACCTTCTTTTTCGGCAGCGCATAAGCGACAACAAGCTCATGGCCTGCCATTTGCCGAAATCGTTTTTGGTCATTCAGCAGCACCAGTGTCGGTCGAAAATCTATCTGCCATTGGAAAAATGTTTCAAGCTCCGGCTTGACGGCCGAATACGCCTCTAGCGCTTGTTGCGCCGTTCGGTCGAGTCCTGCATCATAAACGACCGCAAGTTCTCTTGAATCGAGTTGTTGGAGTTCGGCAGCAGACACGCTGGAGATCATCAACATCAAAAATACAATCGATAGAAATGTGTGCTTTAACATTTTTTCTATAGATACGTCGGTAATACAACAATTATGGTGTCAGGTTTCAGTGTTCAGGGGTCAGATTAAAGATGACAGACAAAAGAGGACAGATTGTTTCCTGTCGTCCCTCATCCGTATTCGGTATTCTGCCCTTCGTATTTTCCTGACACCTGAACACTGAAACCTGACACCTTTAGTTTTAAAAATAAGATTGAAAAATCAATACGCGTTTTGTAAATTACATTCAGAGCAAAACACTTGGGCTGCCCGTTTTTAAGCCCTGGTGGGATGAACTATATCCAACCATCACAGATAAGTAAAACCGGATTTCAAAATCCATTATCGTTGAACGCGTAAAATGCAAACTTTTTGATCCAGGAGCGGCGATGTCAGAAATTCGTAACCGGACGATTCGAGGCCTGAAGATCGGAGATACGTTCAACGTATCGCGACAATTTACCGAGAAAGATGTGATGACCTTTGCTGATGTGACCCGGGATTATAATCCGGTACATTTTGATTCGCGCTTTTCAGGCGCTAAAAATTTCAAGGACCGGATATGTCACGGGCTGCTGGTGGGCAGCATCTTGACGCAAGTCGGCGGGCAGATTGGCTGGCTGGCCTCGGCGATGAATTTTCGGTTTAAGCGACCGGTCTATTTTGGTGAGACGGTCAACTGCCGCTTTACCATCACCCATATCGATGAACACCGGCGGGCCCGTGCGGAAGCCGTTTATTTGAACCGGGAAGGCACCGTGGTCTTGGAAGCTGAGCTTGAAGGCATTTTACCTGACGATGCCGAGCGCCGTATTTTAAAAACCATGCTGGATGAAGGAGACCCGACCAATAAAATAAGGGACTAGGGCTGTTGTTTCGGAGATTGAAGGTCCGAAATTTTTGCATTTGAGCCTGATGAGGCGGATAATCCCGCCGATTTGATCATACTGGAGCGCCCCTCAAATATAGCACCTTCCTTAATATCAATCGAGCTTGCGGTACAATCGCCGATTAATTTACCGGAGGGATGGATTTCCAGTTGTTTGTGTGCCACAATGTTACCCGCCACCTCTCCCTGGATAACAATACTTTTTGCTTCCAAATCGGCTTCGACCTTACCGGTGGTGCCCACAAAAATATCTCCGGACAATTTAATGGATCCTTTGATATAGCCCTCGACATGGAGGTTTTCGGGCCCCTGAACTTCTCCATCAATTTTAACATTTTTGCTCACTAAGGATGTGGAATCGGCTGTTGTATCTTTTCCCATTAATCTAGCCCCTTTTTAATTCGACCTTTAGATCGTCCGTATTCGTGCCTTTTCGGGACGGTCTTCCGGTGACCGCAATAAAGCCGATCGCCTATTTCGGGGTCGATTTGGTTTTAGGTTGAAAAGCGGGCGCAGCATGTGCGTCAGCAGGCTTTGACGTTTGTGAAGATCTGCTGCGCATCGTGACCTCACCATCAAAAGAAGCGCCCTCCGCAATGGATAGGCTGGGCGTAGCGATCTGCCCTTCAATTCGAGCTGTCGGATCCAAATGGACCCGTTCCTGGGCCACCAGGCTTCCCCGCACGTTTCCATTGACCGATATGACGTCTGCTTTTACCGCACCCTTGATTTTGGCAGGCTGGGCGATTTTTACCCGGCCTTTAAGATTAAATTCACCGTCAAGGCCGCCCAACATGATAATATTGCCATTGCCTGAAACCCGGCCTTTAATTTTTAAATTTTTACCAAAATAGGTGGTCTCCTTCTGCGATACCTTCGGCGATACCTTCGGCGATACCTTCGGCGATGATCCAGCATCGCGACGCGGCGGTGGGGTCTCTTTTTTCTTCTTACCAAATAAGGGCATATGGTCGCTCCTTTTCCAGTTAAATTTAGGTATAAAACGGATATAAAATTCATTATATATCAAAAAACATAAAATCAACAGCTAGTGTTTGCATAATTTTCATTTTTTTGCTCCCTGACAACTTCTTTTTTTTATGCTATAGATCTTAAGTTTCTTATAGGAGGGGCCCATGACAAAAACCATCCTCGCTGCTGCTTTTGTCCTTTTTTTCATCTCCGCCGTTGCGGCGGATACCGTTTCAGAATCTCCTGAACTCAAACAGGCCCGCAAGCAACTCGTTGAAAGACATATAAAAGCGAAAGGCATATCCGACCCCCATGTTCTAGCAGCTATGCAGGCGGTCCCCCGACACGAGTTTGTGCCCCAGGACCTTTTGTCGGTCGCGTATGCGGATCGACCGCTGCCCATCGGAGAGGGTCAGACCATTTCCCAGCCCTACGTTGTCGCACTGATGACCGAAATTCTCCAGCTTGACAAGGTACACCGTGTCCTGGAGATCGGAACCGGCTCCGGTTATCAGGCCGCAGTACTGGCGAAGGTTGCCAACACGGTTTACTCCATTGAGATTAAAGAAAAACTGTATCATCGGGCGAGCAAGACCTTAAAATCGCTGGGGTACAATAACGTTAAAACCCGTCACGGAGACGGTTATTATGGGTGGCCGCAAGCCGCTCCATTTGATGCCGTTATGATCACCGCCTCCGTAGACCATATTCCGCCGCCGCTGCTCCAACAACTGAAGGAAGGCGGAAGACTCGCGCTTCCGTTGGGAAACCCATTTAGTTACCAGAATCTTGTTTTAGTCACCAAACAGGGGGATGACCTAATCGTAAAGCAAATTACAGGCGTTCTTTTTGTGCCCATGACCGGCTATGCGTTAAAAAAGTCTTCACCTTGATTGCCATGATCTAATGACCTCTTGTGCCGTTTTCCTCATAGGTTTCTCAACTCTGGCCTTTGAGGTTCTGCTGACACGGATCTTTTCGATCGGACAATGGAATCACCTTTCCTTTATGGTGATCAGTATTGCCCTGTTTGGCTTTGCTGCCAGCGGAACTTTGTTAAGCATTCTCAATGCGCGTCATGCCGGGCGTGCCCATTTTTTATCCGCCCGCAAGTCAGCAGCAACCCTTATCCTTCTATATACGTCAACAACTATTCTGTCATTTATCGTCCTGAACAACCTTCCGCTGGATTATTTCAGACTACCC
>JASFIU010000278.1:0-6509 GCA_050122495.1 Desulfobacterales bacterium
AGATCTCCGGCGGTTCGGATACCGCCCATGCCCGAGGCAACAATGTGAGCAATGTGCATGCCAAACGGGTCACCCACACCGATCTACAAACCATCCGCCTTGCCAATTTGAACCAGGGATTTTGACGCCCGGGTGACACTGTCAATCGGGGGCGCCTCCAGCATGGGCACACCGCCAACCCCCATCCCAACATTGACATGGATGGGGATATGAGCAGCGGCAACCGTTTCTTTTACAAAAGTGACGGTCCTGGCACTATTCCAGGCCACGGATTTGGTTGTGTTTGTGCCGATCGCCACGCCAAAAATATGGGCACCCGCAGCTTCAGCAACGCTTGCCTGCTGATGGGGATACATTCCGGCAATCTGCTTTCCGTCAAAGGTCAGCTCGCCATGCATTCCCAGTACGAATTCACCGGATGCGCCCATGATCACCGGCATATCGGGGGTTGCTTCGTTTAAAGCGGCCACCGCCTGCAAGGCGGCTAGGAAATCTGCATCACCGGCGGACCCGCAGGTATCGAAATTAAGACCCTCGCATCCGACACTGTTCAGCTTTTTCCCCACAAACACGAGATCTTCCCGCAGTTGTTCAGCCGCCGCCACCTGAGTCGTCCGGGCTTCCTTTATTTTTTGTTGTGGCAGCAGATCGGCTGGATTTGGGTGCGGCCCATCCGGTTGAAAATAAAGCCCCAAATTCGGCTGGGCGCCGTAAAAGAAAGGGGCGGTCGTCATCATGGATGCCGTGTAATATTCATTCATTTCATGATGAATGACGGATTTGACCGGCTTGAAGCTGTAGTCGCTATGCCCTAAAGATATGGTATCGGCGGCACATGCCCTTTCGTAAGTCAGAATCGCTTGCAATCGACTCATGGGAATGCCGATTCCACCACTACCCTCTCCCGTGTAGAAGCTCATCGAACAGCCATCATCGGTCACCACAACCTCTTGCCCGGGCAACACGCTTACAACTCGAGAGGGCTCGGTAATAATGTCCAATAACTGTTGCACATCGTCTTCGGTCAGCTCCGGAATGCCAGCTCTGGAGGCGGCATCTTGGGTCCCAGCCAGAATGTCATCTTTGACCTCAGCCGTGGTCAGGTAAACCAACTCCCCATCACCCATTCGCGTGCGAATACGATTTTTCACCTGATTACCCTCATCTCCAAGTTACGGTGAATTAGAATTTATTTCAGGTTTATCTTCTAAAACAGAGAAAAAAATCCCAAAGGTGCTCTATCGTTAGAAGTGCCTAAAGTGACTAAAATGAGCTAAAGTGCCTAAAGTTATGGTGTCGCTCGCGCAGCGCAGGCGCTCCCGCAGCGCACGCGCTTGCGCGGCGTGTGCGCCGCGTGGCGCTCCATCTCTTATTAAAATGGCAGAATTCATTAACTATAGTCACTTCAACCTTTAGCTCACTTTAGTTCACTTTAGAGCATTCTATGTATTTTAGTTCATTTATCATTTGATACGCCCAGCTCATCTTCGGTATCGAAAATAATCGACCGAATTTTAGCGGAAACGTCGCTGCGGAGCGGTTCGGGCTTATGGGTATCCAGAATATGTTTTGCTTTTTCGGCAGCCCTCCGGTAGATGTCGGTTCCGCCCGCGGCTATCCAGTCTTCGATACCCTTGCGGTCTATTAATTCCGGCTGTGATTGGGTTCGCATGTGTTGCAACGTATGCGGATGCATAAGGAAATCCTTTGCCGGCCCGATTTCTTTGATAACATCCACCGCCAGGGTTTCTTTATCAACATGAAAGCCCTTGATGGTATGTTTGATCATTTTAGCAAATTCATTGTCCAGCACCAGCTGGGCAAAATCGAAGGTGATTCCGCTCTCACGCATTCCCGGACCATATATCAGATTGGCACCTGCCAATGCCGCCATCAGACCGGTGAGCGTTTTTTCGTGGCCCATTTGCGTATCGGATATTTTACCATCGCTCTACCCACCGGCAACATAACTCGGTAGGGCATAATAACGCGCCAGCCGGGCCACCGCACCGCTGATAATCGCGCATTCAGGCGTACCCACCGAAGCGGTTCCCAGCTTTAAATCCATCGCTGTGGTCGAACTGCCGTATATGACCGGGGCGCCTTTAGCAACCAGCTGGTTTAGCGTAATTCCCCCAAGCACTTCGGCGTTATGCGTCACCAATGTACCCGCGAGACTGACCGGTGCAGTGCCGCCCGCCATTGCCATTGACAAAATGTTAATGACCGATCCGGTTCGAGCCGACTCCATGATAATTTCACAACACTCCTGGATGAGCTGCAGCGGGCTGACCGGACAGGTGGTAAACGAAAGGATCGGACGTTTTTTAAGTTTTTTCAAACCACCGGCGACGGCAGCGGCCATTTCGACTAATTTTTTTAATAAAAAACCGTCTCCGGGGCCCACACAGCAATGTTTGGTTGTGTGGACCAGCATCGCTTCAGCGTTATGCAGCGGTACCGTTTCCGGCGGTACATCGCTGGCGCCTACGGCTTTTTCACACACATCAATATCATCCAGGTAATCCACTATCTTGGCGGCATTGGCAAGATCCGCCTTGGTTGGCGTTCTGCGTTCACCGGTATAAGGATCGATGACCTCTACGCCCTCGCTGAAATTGGTAAAATGGACGCGGTCGGCCTCCAGGATCTTGTCATTTTCGGGATTACGGCCCGCCAAAAGAATTTTTGAGGGAGCTGATCGAATGGCATCTTCTACCAGATGGGGCGGGATTTTTACGATTTTATTCTTGCGATCGATGGTAGCCCCGGCACCATCAAAAACCTCCAGCGCCTCCCGGGTTTCGACGAAGAGGCCTGTCTGTTCCAGTACCTCCAGCGTTGCCTGATGAATTGCGTCCAGCTGGTCATCGGTCAGCGTGTTGAGACTGAATCCCGGGCTTTGGCTTATAGGGTCAGCGAATTTTGGCTTCATAACATAACCGTAAATAAAAAAATGGTTTCAGGTTTCAGTGTTCAGGTGTCAGGAAAATACAGAAGGACAGAGCATAGAAAAAAATGAGAGATGACAAATAGCTGATTGTTTTCTGCCACCTGACTTTTGCCATCTGTTTCTGACACCTGAAACCTGACACCTGAAACCTTCTATGTTGACAATTTAGAAAAGTCCGCAAATTTACCGAACAACGCGGCGATGTGTTCGAGCAGCGCCAGCCGATTGCGGCGCACGTTTGTATCCTCCGCCAGCACCATAACCCCGTCGAAAAATGCGTCTACCGGCCCGCGCAGTGTCGCGATGTCGAGAAGCGCCTTTTCAAAGAGCCCCTTTTCCATGGCGTCGACGACCCTTTCTTCAACTTTTTTGAAGGCCGCCAAAAGCGCAGATTCGCTCTCATGCTCAAAAAGGTTTTCCTGTACCTCGCCAGGCCTGCCGCGCTCTTCCAGTTCACCCGATTTCTTAATAATATTCCCCACACGCTTGAAGGCCACCGCCAGGGGCTCAAAATCAGGTTTGGCCTTGAGCGACTCCAGTGCTTCAAGGCGACTCCATATATTGGGTACATTATCTATCGAAACTTCAACGACGGCTGCAATGGCATCTTTGGCATACCCTTGATCGGCTAACAGTTGAATGATGCGATTTTGCAAAAACGTATAGACCTTTTGAGTTAACGCGCTCAATTCACCGGAATCTTTTAGATCAAATTGTTGCAGACTTTTTCGAATCAGCTTCCTTAGTGAAAATGAAAATCCCTTTTCATTCATAATTTGGATGATGCCGATTCCCTGCCGCCTGAGGGCATAGGGATCGGAAGCCCCGGTGGGGATGAGTCCGGCACTAAAGCAGCCGCAGATGGAGTCGATCTTGTCGGCAATGCTCAGGACCGAGCCCACGATGGTGTCGGGCAAGGGGCCTCCGGAATAGGTGGGTCGATAGTGCTCCTCGACAGCAGCCGATACGGTGGAGAGTTCGCCGGCGATCTCCGCATAAACTCTTCCCATAACGCCTTGCAGTTTGGGGAACTCGCCCACCACCTGGCTGACAAGATCCGCTTTACACAATTTAGCCGCACGGGCGACCTGGGTTTTGAGCTCCTTTTCCTGCTTGCCACTGTCCAGGCCGACATCCACCGCTTTGGCGATGAATTTACCGATTTTGGAAACGCGTTGAATTTTCTCATACATGGTGCCCAGCTTGGCCTGAAATAAAACGCCTTTCAGTTTTTCCACCCGCTCGTCATTTGAGATATCCAGATCGCCCCGGTAGAAAAATTGAGCATCGGCCAGGCGTGCCCGCAGTACGCGTTCGTGGCCCGTGGCTACCAGTTTCATATCTCTGGCCTGGGTGTTGTTGACGGCGATAAAATAAGGCAATAGCTTTCGGGATTTATTTACGACGGCAAAATATTTTTGATGCTCCCGCATGGCAGTGATTAGGACTTCATCGGGGAGTTTGAGAAATTCCTTGTCGAATTCACCGGCTACGGCGACGGGGTACTCAACCAGGTTGTTTACAATATCCACCAGCTCCTCATCGGGCAGAATGCTGCCGCCGGCTTTCTTCGCCGCCGCGGTGATTTCACGTTCGACGGCTTTGCGGCGTTCAGAGAGATCAGCGATCACCTGAGCTGCTTTCAGGCGATGGAGGTAATCATCGGCTGAATCAATTTTGATTTTACCGGGCTGCATGAAATAATGTCCGTGCGTAATGCGCCCGGCTCTGATATTGCCCACTTTAAATTGAACCACCCTGGAGCCCAACAAAGCCAGGCAGGAATGAATCGGTCTGGCAAAGATGATATCCAGATCCGCCCAACGCATGGTTTTCGGAAATGGAATCTCCAATATGGCTTCTGGCAGGATCTCTTTAAGCAGGGTCTGCGTTGCTTGACCCCGTTCCTGCTTTACGGCGCACAAATAAGCCCCTTTCTTGGTTTCCTTAACGCCGAGCTTGTCAATTTTAACACCGGCCTTCTCGGCAAACTTTTTGGCGGCCATCGTGGGCTTACCGGATTCGTCGAACCCGACCTTAACCGGCGGCCCGGTCAATTCCGTCTTTAGCGGCAGCTGTTTGGCGGCCACATTTTCGACTCGAACGGCCAGCCGCCGGGGGGATCCGAATACTTTGGCGGGACCATGCTCAATCCGGGCTTCAGTCATCTTTTTCCGTAAGGTTGATGCCAGTGCCGTTAGTGCAGGGTCAATATAACCTGCCGGGATTTCCTCTGTTCCTATCTCGAGAAGTAAAGTGTCCATACTTACCTCAATCTCAGATGTCAGTGTTCAAGTGTCAAGCTCGTTAGTTTAAAGGTTTCAGGTGTCAGTGTTCAGCATTAGACCAGGGGAGGTTTCAATCCCTCTTAATTCTGACACCTGAAACCTGACACCTGACACCATTCATTTTTGTTTGTTGAGCAACGGATAGCCCATGTCTTCACGCTGTTTCAAATACCCTACTGCACTCGCCCGCGCCAAATTTCTTATTCTGCCAATATAGCCGGTCCTTTCCGTCACACTGATGGCGCCGCGTGCATCAAGGAGATTAAATGTATGCGAACATTTCAGGCAGTACTCGTAAGCCGGCAGAACAAGCCCGTCTTCAATTTGACGCTTGGACTCCGCCTCGTATTTGTTGAACAACTCAAATAAAACAGGCACATCGGCTTTTTCAAAATTATAAGTTGACTGCTCGACTTCCTGCTGATGATGCACATCACCATATTTAATCTCATGGTTCCATTGCAGATCATAAACATTATCCACACCTTGAAGATACATGGCAATTCTTTCCAGGCCGTACGTCAGTTCAACGGGTATGGGATTCAATTCAACGCTGCCGGCCATCTGGAAATAGGTAAATTGAGTGATTTCCATGCCATCTAACCAGACTTCCCATCCCAGACCGGAAGCACCCAGTGTGGGTGATTCCCAATCATCTTCCACAAAGCGAATATCGTGATCAAGGGGGTCGACACCCAGGACCTTCATGCTCTGAAGGTACTGGTTCTGAACGTCGAAGGGAGACGGCTTCAATATGACCTGATACTGATAGTAATGTTGCAGCCGATTGGGATTATCCCCGTAACGACCATCGGTCGGTCGCCGGGAAGGTTGCACATAGGCAACATTCCATGGCTCCGGGCCCAGTGCCTTTAAAGTCGTGGTCGGGTGGAATGTACCCGCACCGACTTCCATGTCATAAGGTTGTACCATCACGCAGCCTTTGCGTGCCCAGAATTTGTTCAGCTCCAAAATTACATCTTGAAAATACATTACGTGTTCCTTTTCGTTCCGGTGTTCAGGTGTCAGGTGTCAGGTGTCAGGTGTCAGATAAAAGATGTATGAAGTCAGAAGGCAGAAAGCGTATGACATTTGTCATCAGCCATCTGATTTCTGTGCTTTTTCCCCTGCATCTTCCTGACACCCGAAACCTGACACCTGAAACCTTTGGTTAATGGACGACCAATCCTCGGGAATCAATTTTTAGGTCCAACAGACAAGCCTCATTTTTAGTCGAAAGTATGTCTTCCCATACGGGTTTTAGCCTG
>JASFIU010000279.1:0-6486 GCA_050122495.1 Desulfobacterales bacterium
AATCATGATCGGAATTTGAACCCTTATAAATCCGATCCCGTTTGAAACGGGAGAACCCGTTTCAGGTTTCAGGTGTCAGGTGTCAGGCTTTAGAGAAAAGATATCAGACGACAGAGGACAGATGACAGAAAATTGAATATGAAGAACTAAATTTAGCTTCCGTTCTACTGCCTTCGACATAAGCTCAAGCCGGATGTAGTTCATCGACACCGATTCGCAGGTTTTTCGCCGACACCTGACACCTGATACCTGAAACCTAATACTTAATGTTTAACCATTCGAGCAAAGGAGAATCGTCATGGCAAACCCTTATGAAATCGCACACAAACAATCCATCGAAGACCCGGACGGTTTCTGGGGGGCGGCAGCCGATGACTGCCACTGGTACAAAAAATGGGACAGGGTTCTGGATGATTCCAACAAACCGTTTTACCGCTGGTTCAGCGGCGGGGAGATGAACACCTGCTACAATGCGGTGGACTACCACATCGAAAACGGCCGCGGCGAGCAAAATGCCCTGATTTATGACTCTCCGGTCACCGATACGATAAAAAAATACACCTATAACCAATTTCGCGATGAGGTGGCCCGCTTTGCCGGAGCCCTTGCCGCTCAGGGGGTGGTCAAGGGAGATCGGGTTCTGGTCTACATGCCGATGATCCCTGAAGCCCTATTTGCCATGCTGGCCTGCGCCCGAATCGGGGCGGTGCATTCGGTGGTCTTTGGCGGATTTGCCTCCAAGGAACTGGCGGTGCGCATCGATGATGCCAAACCCAAGGTGATCGTCTCGGCCTCCTGCGGGATTGAGGTGGCGCGGATTATCGCCTACAAGCCGCTGCTTGACGAGGCCATTGATATGGCTGAATTCAAACCGGATCGATGCATTATCAAGCAGCGGCCCATGGAAAAGGCTGCGATGATCGATGGGCGCGATCTGGATTGGGACGAGGTCATGGCCGCTGCTGAGCCGCATGACTGTGTGCCGGTGGCCGCCACCGATCCGCTCTATATTCTGTACACCTCCGGGACCACCGGCGTGCCCAAAGGGGTTGTGCGCGACAACGGCGGGCACATGGTTGCTTTAAAATGGACCATGGGGGCTATTTACAACGTGGAGGCCGGTGATGTCTACTGGGCGGCTTCTGATGTCGGCTGGGTGGTGGGGCATTCCTATATTGTTTACGGCCCCCTGCTGAAAGGATGCACGACGATTGTTTTTGAAGGCAAACCGGTGGGCACGCCCGATGCCGGGGTCTTCTGGCGGGTGATCTCCGAACACAACGTCAAGGTCATGTTTACCGCCCCGACCGCGTTTCGAGCGATCAAACGCGAAGATCCGCAGGCCGAATTAATGCAGAATTATGATCTGTCTAATTTCAAGGCCCTTTTTCTGGCCGGTGAACGCACGGATCCGGATACACTCAAATGGGCCGAAAACAGTCTAAAGGTTCCGGTGATCGACCACTGGTGGCAGACTGAAACCGGCTGGGCGATTGCCGGCAACTGTCTGGGGCTGCACCATTTTCCGGTCAAAGAAGGCTCGCCCACCAAAGCGGCGCCGGGCTGGAATCTGAATGTGGTTGACGAGAACACTAACCCGGTTAAAACCGGTGACATCGGTGCCCTGGTAGCAAAACTGCCCCTGCCGCCGGGCACGCTCCCGACGCTTTGGAACAATGATCCGGGTTTTTTGGCTGCCTATATGGAGGAATTCCCGGGGTACTACAAAACCGCAGATGCAGGGTTTATCGATGAAGATGGCTATGTTTTTGTCATGAGCCGCACCGATGATATCATCAATGTCGCCGGCCATCGCCTTTCCACCGGCGCTATGGAAGAGATCTTATGTGATCACCCGGATGTGGCCGAGTGTGCGGTGCTGGGGGTCGCAGACAAACTAAAAGGGCAGGTGCCGGTGGGTTTTGTGGTGCTCAATGCCGGTGTAAGCCGCGATGCGAACGAAATCATCGGGGAAACCATCCAGATGGTTCGAGAGCGCATCGGCCCGGTGGCTTCATTTAAGACCGCCACGGTGGTCAAGCGCTTACCGAAGACCCGCTCCGGTAAAATTTTAAGGGGCACGATCCAAAAGATTGCCGATAATACACCCTATAAAGTGCCGGCAACCATCGACGATCCCGTCATTTTAGACGAGATGGAAGAGGCCCTGGTCGGCATCGGATATGCCAAGGCCAAAAAAGACTAATACGTTTTGTCGCCATATTGCGATGAACCCTTATAATATTAAATTTCATCCGCACCCATTCGAATTTGTAGCATTCATCCGGCGGTGCTAAACAAATACAGCCGGGCGGTGATCAGAGAGGAGCGCTCCGCATGCCCAAAGAAATTCTCATCGTAGATGATGAGCCCAGCATCGTTGTTCCCATCCAGTTTTTGATGGAGCAGCAGGGCTATGATGTCATGGTTGCTAAAAACGGGGAAGAAGCGCTGGATATTGTTTTAAAGTACAAACCGGACCTCATCCTTTTGGATATCATGCTTCCCGGAATTGATGGGTATGAAGTCTGTGAAATTGTGCGCTTGAATCCTGATTTCAGGCATGTTAAGATTATTTTCCTGACAGCCAAGGGCCGCGAGGTCGAAATTGCCAAGGGCATGGCCCTCGGGGCTGACGCCTATATTATCAAGCCGTTTTCGAATGCGGAAGTCGTCGCCAAGGTCAAAGAGCTTTTAGAAGATCAGCATGAAAAGACGGGGACATAAATTTTGGCAGACGATTGCAATACCTTTCGCCGCTTTTTTAATCATATGCCTTGGTTTCGCAGTCTGGTTTAAAGCCCAACTATCTCCCGAAACGCATACCTTCCTGCTGGGCCTCTTGAAAGACCATTTCGGCCCGCTTCTCGTTTTAGTCGTGCTCGTGCTGTTGGTTGGCGCATATTTTCTGGACGCTGTTTTGCGCAAATACATCCGGCCTTTGCGAAAAATTACCGAACAGATTTCGCTGGTTAACCCCACCAACCCCTCACACCGCTTTGAGATCGAAGGCGCCGCGGAAATTCAGCAACTCTGCGATCGGTTAAACGAAGGCGCGGAACATTACGAGGCACTGTTAAGTGACATTGACGGCCGCGTGAATCTTGCCAGTGCCCAGTCTGAGGAAGAGAAGGGCATCCTGGCGGCCATTATGTCGGAGCTGCCCGAAGGCGTAATCGTCTGCAACCCCGAGGGTCAAATTCTTTTATACAACAACCGCGCAAAATTGCTGCTGTCGGCGGCCGCCACCGACAGCGCTGATACACCCGTGCGCTATATCGGTCTTGGGCGCTCCATTTACGAGGTCTTTAACGAAAATCTTATCCGGCACACCATTGATCAAATAACGGATAAATTAAAGCGTGAAGAACCGGATGTTGTTTCGTATTTCGTTTCTCCCGGAGCTGAGGAAACCCTGCTGCGGGTCGAGGCTGTTCCGGTTTTGACCCATACAAGGAAGTATTCCGGATTTATTCTGATCCTTTATGATATCACCCAGCAGCTCGAATCCCAAAGTCATCTAAACCTTAGATTACAATCCTTTACCCGCGGAATTCGTGCATCCTTTGCCGGCATTCGTTCGGCGATCGAAACCATTTTGGATTATCCGGATATGGATGCAACGCGCCTCGATACGCTTAAACAGATTATCCACAAAGAGTCGCTCAATATCGGTGACATTTTAGAACGTGATCCAACGCTGTCCTCATCCCCCGTATCTAACCAGTGGCCGCTGGTACGGATTTCGGTGCGCGACCTGTTTGAAATGTTGCAGACCAGATGTCCCCGGGGATTAAATCTCCAGATCCCATCGCAGGATTTGACTGCCGGGCATTACGTCAGCGTCGACCATTCTTCTTTTTTGCTGGCCATGTTATACGTCATTCAGCAGATCCAGGCCGCCACCGGCGTGAATGAACTCACCTGCCGGTTGAGCCCGCTGCGGCGTTTTGTCGCTCTGGATTTGCTCTGGTCCGGGCAACCGATCAAGGCGGATTTATTGAAAGATTGGGAATCGCAACGGCTGGTGTTTGAAACCGAGGGCCTTTCGTTAACCCTGCGGGAAGTGATCGATCATCACAACGGTGAAATCGGCCTATATTTGTCCAGGAGTTTGCAGGATACATCTTATGTGCGTTTTATCCTTCCGATTCTCTTTCTGATTAAGCCGGAAAAATCAAGATCTTTGACGATTTTACCCGAAAGCCGTCCCGAGTTCTATGATTTTGACATGTTCCTGCAGGCGGGCCAGCATCCAGAGCTTGAGAACCGCCTGCTGGCAGAGCTGACTTACACCGTATTCGATCTTGAAACCACCGGCTTGAATCCCAATGAGGGCGATGAGATCATTTCCGTGGGGGCGATTCGAATCGTCAATGGCCGTTTGCTGCAAAGCGAACGTTTTGAACAGCTGATAGACCCCCGGCGATCGGTGCCCTGGACGTCGGTGGAAATTCATGGAATTCATCCTGAGATGCTGAAAGGAAAGCCGACCATCGCTGAGGTTCTGCCCAAGTTCTATGATTATGTAAAAGACACCATTCTGGTGGCGCACAATGCCGCTTTTGATATGCGCTTTTTACAATTGAAAGAGGAGCAGACCGGCGTGCGGTTTGCAAACCCGGTCCTGGATACCTTATTGTTATCGGCCGTTGTCCATCCGTCCCACGAAGACCATAATCTGGAAGCCATCGCCAAACGACTGGGGGTTGATATACTGGCGCGGCATACTGCTATGGGAGATGCTGTGGCCACCGCTGAAGCGTTTCTCAAATTTTTGCCGCTGCTGTCCCAGCAGCAGATCTTTACTCTCGAAGAGGCCCTGGCGGCTTCCCGCAAAACGTTTTATGCCCGGAAGAAGTTCTAGCAAATTATTTTGTCAATCTGCTTTATCATAAATAACGTTGATTAAATCCCAAATGAGAAATTATAAAATTCTAAATTTCAAGCACCAAATTACAAATAAATCTCAAATCTCAATATTCAATGACCAAAACATTTGAGATTTTGAATTTTGGTAATTGTAATTTTTTTGATATTTGTGTTTTGGGATTTGGAATTTTCTAAACTAAAGAACTCAACCAAGTTAAGATATTACACGCGACTTTTATAACATTTTTGTGGGCAAAACACTAGCGGGTGAGGGCGGCTTCCCGGGTGGTTGGCAGCGAAAAGGAAAAAGTAGACCCCATGCCGGGCTGGCTTTCAACCCATATTTTCCCGTGGTGAAAGTCAATGATGCGTTTGCTGATGGTCAGGCCGATACCGGTGCCATAGGGCCGACCCCTGGCGGGGTCTTTTACCTGTTGGAATTTCTTGAATATTTTATCTTGATCCTCGGCTTTTATGCCGATGCCATTGTCCTGGACATCCACCTGCACCTCTTTGTCATTGGACGTCAACCGGATGTTTATTTTGCCGCGTTCGGCGTCACAAAATTTGACGGCATTTGATATTAGATTGACGATGACCTGAACCAGGCGATCACGGTCACCGGATATCGGGGGCGGATGATCGTTGAGTTCATAATCGATGGTGATATTTTTATCCTCGACCAGCTGGCGGGTGCTGGCGACAGCATCCTTGATAATTTCCGTCATATCGGTCGAAGTGATCACCCAGTCCATCTGGGCGGACTCGATCTTTTCATAATCCAGCACCTGGTTGATCAGCCGCGTTAAGCGCTCGCTTTCTTTAATGATGATACCGGTAAAGCTCTTGTGCTGATCTTTTTCGATGCCCGGATTGGTATGTAAAATTTCAGCTAGCGAGCGCACCGATGTCAGCGGGGTGCGCAATTCGTGAGTGACGGTCGAGATAAATTCGTCTTTGAGACGATCCAGGTCCTGCAGGCGTCGGTTGGCTTCCTGAAGATCGGCGGTGGCCTTTTCCAGCTCCCGGCTGTAAGCAATCACCTGCTGGGTTTCATCGAGAATATTCAAAACTTCCTCGATGCCCAGAGATTCTTCTTTAACAACCGACGCGACCATGACCCGGGCGGAAGATGAGCCGATGGCTCCGGCCAGCAATTTTTCGGCATAGCTGACCAGGTCGGCATCGGCGGTGACCAGGTAACTCCAACTGAGTTTATGTCTATCGGCGTAGTCAGCCAGGGCGGTGTCCGTGCGGCGTTTACCTAAAAACCGAACGAGTAGAGATTTAAGGTCCGGCAGGTGGGCGGTGCCGCGCCAGAAATGGGATTCGCCGGTTTTACCGGAATATCTGAAAACGTCAACAAACAGTGCGGCCTGGGTATATTCGCCGGCCCGTGGACGGGCCAATATAGACACACCGACATAGAAGCCGATATTGGCGAGCATGCTCCAGAAAGCCGAGTGGGATATACGGTTGAAGTGCTGCAAACCGAATAATTGAAACGGTTTCAGCAATGCGATGCCGAAAGGCCCATGGTCGACGAAATCCTGAGAGATGATACCGAGATGCACCAGTGACGGCAGAAAAAGCGTGTAGGTCCAGACCACAAAC
>JASFIU010000280.1:0-6464 GCA_050122495.1 Desulfobacterales bacterium
ACTATTGCTGCATGCCGGTAACTTGACGGTGCCACGCCAATTGCTCGTCCGCTCACCGAAAGCCCGCAACAAGATCACAACGCTACCGCATGATACGTCGTTATTCGATACGCGTGCAGCTATGCCCGAGGCTGAACAAATTGTAGAAAAAGACGGCTTGCGGCTGTTCTCGTTGCCTGCGGGCCTTGTGAGCTGCGGATCCGGTTTCTTTCAAATGCATTCGACGGACGCCCGTGCGGCTCTATCCATGATGAGCGATGCATCTGATGTGCTTGCATTGCTCCTTGAAGAAGGTCGCACCACGATTGCCGGCCGTCTTGCAGGTGCGTTCCGAAATATCGGGCGTGACCGTATTGCTGACGATATTGTCAAAACAATGAAAAGCGCAGACTACGACATACGTGAAAAAGATCCATTCGATGAAACCATAAGTCTGATCTTGCCGGCACGCGAACAGTCGCCGTACGCGAACCGTATTCGCCTAATGTGGCAGCAGATGCGAGAACCAATTCTTAAACAATTTCCGATCGCTCCTGATCGGCCATCGGGCACCGATGCCTATCTCAAAGCAGCCGACGATATTTATGTTAAGGACGCTTATCACTCGTTGTCAATTGAAGGTTACCAGGTTAACCCTGGGCTGATCGAACGGGTCCGCAGTGGCGAGTGGGATCCGTATGAAAACGATGATGACCGTGAAAGCCGCAATGCCTTAGCCGCACGCGGGTACTGGCAGGCCTATCAGGCGGTTCGCGAAAGTATACGCAAGGTGTTAAATGGTGAAAATCCCGCAGCAGTTGCCGATAATGATCACGGTGAATGGTACCGGGAGATGTTTGGGCCGAGCGTAGCAGCCGGGCTCCTGCGGCCAGTGGACCTCGCTGGCTATCGAATTGACCAGGTATATATCCGCCGCTCGATGCATGTACCGCCGCGCCATGAAGCGGTGCGGGATTGCATGCCGGCATTCTTTGATTTGCTGAAAGACGAGCCGGAATCATCAGTGCGTGTTGTTCTGGGGCACTTCGTGTTCGTATATATCCATCCATACATGGATGGCAATGGCCGTATGGGACGATTTCTTATGAACGTGATGCTCGCAGGGGGCGGGTACCCCTGGGTCATTATTCCAATGGAAAAACGAGACGGTTATATGGCAGCATTAGAAAGCGCGAGCGTGGAACAGGATATTGCGCCGTTTGCAATGTTTCTTGGACGCCTTGTTTCTGACAGTTTAGAAGGTAAGCCAGCACCACAAATACCTGCCCGTTAATCATAAGATTTTTAAAATATTATTAGCGGGGCGCCTTTAATGGACGCCCCCCAATAACCCCATTAATCTTTTTCTCTTCCTTTATTTGAATTTGATCTGCGGTTTGAAACTGCTTCTATAAATCTTTTCCGCATACATCACATCTGTCGTTGCCGGACATCATATTAAACTTGCAGTGGGGACAGGGATCTTTGAGTGTTTTTTTGTTTGCTCCATTCCAATCCCGAACCTCTACCCATCTTTTCTTAATATGCTTGTAATTAGATGCGGTTGTCGGTGAAAGATTTGTTCTCTTGCTCCATGCAGCCGGAGCGAACTGGAACTTCCAATTCATGATGACGCCTGCCACCAGACTTGCAAATCCGATGGCGATAAATAATGATCCCCATTCTATAATATCGCGGGGTCCGCGCGGATTCCAGAAGGCGAGCACACCCAAAACAGCGACTAAAAGCGCTGATATCAAGCGGAAAAACCAGCCTACAGCCAGCAGGCTTATTCCGGTTAGTACCGCCAGCCACAGCGCCGGATCCGGAATCGGTCCGCTTTCCCAACCCACAGTTGTCAGCGAGAAATGAAGGGCCAGGATAACACCGATATACAACCTGGCCTGATGGTGCATCCAGCCCCTCACGAAAAAAACCATACCAGCCAATAATGCACTCAGCCAAAAAAGCGATGGATTTGCGCCGGATAAGAAGACTGTCATAATGCAACCGGTCCAGGTAAACACTTCTTTCCCGGAAACAAACGCCAACAGAATAAAGAGCGGCGCAATATTGGCCGGCGTAATAACAATATCAAAAAATCTGATCCATGAAATAAGGTGGTAGAGGTAGAAACCACCCCATATCAGCCAGGCTGCATTTACAGCGCGTTGAAAAACCGATGTCGCCATAACGTTAAGCTTCTCTCTGCAGATAACCGTGGGGCGGAACCATAATATAAGAGCAGCAAGAATGACACCATACCATGTCATTAATAAATGAATGAAGGATTGATCAATATTCGTGTAATAAAATAAATAGGGAGCCCCTGCGATGCCGATAGCCGCGAGGATGGGAACCAGAAAAGCGACCACAGGAATCTTCAGCCGGAATATGATCGTTATGAATTTTAATTTCAGGGCAAACAGCATTATCCAGAGCACCGTCCAGAAGACGCCGATGGATTGAACGCTTGATAGATGTTCGGTTTGATACGTACAGTCGAAGAGAAAAAATATGTTCATAATGCCCAGAATAACCGCCGGGCGGGTTTGGGAGATGACCCGAAACAGTATAAAGCTAGCGGCAAGCAGCATTATCTGATATAATTCAATCACGCCGGTTAGCAGTACTTGCCCGTCAATCCAGTTTATATCGCGCATGCCTTTGGAAGCCAGAAAAACACCTCCCAGAAAACACAGCGCACTTACAAAATAAAGCGGATTGTATTTGACGAACCAATGATAAAAGAGATCATTAAGATAAGGCTGATTGCCAAATAATGGTTTCGATTTACGGTTTACGTTCATTTTTATTCCTCCTTTAATAGAACAGCGAAATCCCCCTATGCTTGGGCCAACGACCACCCGCACAGCGGGTGGCTTGGATTTTACCGCCACAGACGGTAAAGGCGGGGCACGAAGTGCCCCAATCGTTGGAAACAACGCGGTGGAACCGGGTGCGAAGTCCCGCCATGGCGGGATTTGGAAAACCCAATTAAGTTCCTTTTTTGATTTGCTGTCTGTGATAAAATCATCGTAATAATTAAAATCATATCCCAATTACGGGAAAAATACAAGAAAAATAAGTTAATATATTTAGTAATATCAAATAGTTACAATTTTTAACCTCTGCTTACATATTTTTCTTCACGCTTTGTTGTAAAAGTTTGTAAAAGATTGTAAAATTTTTATAGAGAATATCGAAGAAGCAGAAATCTGAGGTGTACAGGTAAATCATGAAAGAGAAAAAAAAGCAGAAATTTCATGTACCGGACCTGAAAGTAAAGGTACGCACCCTCGAGGCCATATTTGGTGAGAAATTCATGCGATCAAAACTCAATCCCCGAACGATTGACAAATGGCTTAAAGAGCCGGATCCAACACCCTATCTGACTTCTTTAAAAAAGTATTTCGGGGTGATCGGCATGAAAGAATCCGATATGATAAAGTCGCAAGACGCGTTTTCAAAGGAAGTCGCCGCGATATATTCCCGGCTAAAAAATGACGCGCCCGTCCAATACAGCACAGACGATGTCATCAGTATCTATAACCGGCTTCTAAAGGGATACAGACCGGAGACCGCCATGTTGGGCCGGACTCTGGGAATGATCCAAAAAGAAACGATCAAAAGTGATTATAAATATTTAAAAGGCTATTATCACATGTATCATTACTGGAAAAGCGGTGATACGGACGATCGGGGTAAGGTGCGCCGTAATTTAATCCAGGTTTATGATCTCGACGAACACAACGGATTGATGAATTGTCGCTTAATGATTTCGCCGATGAAAAATCATGAGAAAGAGGCCTGGTGGATGTATGAAGGCTGGGTCGTTAATATCAAGACAAAGCTTTTCTGGCTGTTTGAATGCGTCAGCGGAATGCCACCGGAAGTGGTAACATTTACCATTTTCAAACCATCTTTCTGGCCCGTTCCCAATCGGTTTTTTCTACATGGAATTGTATCCGCACTTTCATTAGAGGGCGTTCCCTGCGCCAGTAAGATGATTCTGGTAAAAATCAGATCGGATGATAAATTGAAAAATCAAATCGGGTACTTTCCTTCGGAAGATATCGAAGCGGAGGGGCATAATCTTAACATATTGGATTATATCGATAATGAAATCACTGACACCCACGACATACTGACGGGTAAATCACCTGCTTGAAACAGCTCAGTCGAGTTCAAGCTGCAGGTATACCAGGAATTCGCCGACAATATTTTTGAGATGGATTCTAAAGAAAAGGCAACGTCATTCATGACTTTGCCTCTTTTATCTTACTCGGTTGACAGAATCGAATCGATTTTTTTATTAAACTCGGCGAATTTAAACGGTTTCTGGATGAAACTATTGGGGCCGTCATTTAAAATTTCCCTGACATTTATATCTTTCCAGAAACCGGATGAAATCAGCACTTTAATACCAGAATTGATCCGCTTTAATTTTTTGTAGACGACGGCGCCACTGTCGCCCGGCATAATCATATCTAAAACAACCAGATCAATATTTTCCTTTTTATCCTTGTAAAGCTGATAGGCTTTTTCAGGGCTGTTTGCCTTGAGGGTTTTAAAACCCATTCTTTCAAGCATCAGCGCTTCAACATCCAGCACCATTTCTTCATCATCGACAATCAAAACTGTCCGTTTTTCATGGTCCATACCCAAGCTCCCTAAATGAAAAATAACGCCCGGTCCAAAACGGTGCAGGCTTATCTTGATAAATGCAGAAACTATGCCAGTTGGGATGCATAGTTTTTTCCTCATAATTTCAGCATCTTAAAAATTATCGATCCTACGCCTGCGCCAGCGATTATAAAATAATTGACACCCAATGTGCACTTATTTCAACAAGTTATCTCGCAGGGGACCCTGGCTTCAATTAAATTGAAAAAATAGGGGAAATTGAACAACATGAAAACTAGGGGGCGTCCATGAAATAATAACTTTCTTTCCGTAGACGATTGTAGTAAGCTTCAAGCGTACCACGCAAAGCACAAATAGATGCACCCGGAGCGTTGAAGCACATTATCGTCAGAGGCATTGAGTGCAAGCAGATCCTTTATAATGATTTTGATCGTGACAATTCTATTGCGCGGTTGACCGCGACCCTGCCGGAGGCAACTGCGCGTTGTTATGCGTGGGTTCTAATTGGGTGTTTTAAATCGGGCGCCTTGCACCCGGTTCCACCCACACCGTTTAAGGCACTACGTGCCTTTGTATTTTCCCGCCTTTGGCGGTAAAATCCAAGCCACCCGCACTGCGGGTGGTCGGTGACTCCCAATCACCTGCCCTCACTATTTCATACAGGCAAGGTTCGCTTTGCCACTGGCATGCGGCGGCTCGCCGCATTTGCGGTGTCGTTTTGGCGCCGCCATCAACGTCAGGGATCGTTGCTTCACAATCGTTGCAAATCCATTTGGTGTCAGCCGAAAATCGAATACTTATGAAAACCTGGAAAGTGATCATTTCATGGACGTTCCCAAAATTAGGATAAACCGAGAAGGGTCGAGTTGGCGTGCGTATCAGGCAGAGTTAAAGCGGGTTGAGAAAAATGCCGCTCAAAAAAGAATTATCCGTCGGCATTTTAAATTTTTTTTGCCTGCGGTCGCAGTGGGCTTTGTCGTTTATGTTTCCATTACCGGATCTTTCGGCTCTCTTTTCGATGGCCTCAAGGAGGCACCTGAAAGAGCTAAAATTCAGAAGACCAACCCCCAAACCGAGAGACCGATTACCTTCAAAAAAGACGAGCTCCGACATTTAATTGACAGTAGCCATATTTCGAATCTGGACCAGAATTCTTTCGAAATCCAGAATAACGGCAGACACCTGCGGGTGCAAACCAGCATTGACCCATCGCTTCAAAATTATCTGATCAAAAAATTGGATCGAAAGAATTCAAGCCATATCGGTATCGTTGCCATGGACCCTGAAGACGGCCGCATTTTAACAATGGTGGGCTATGACAAATCCGATCCCCCCAATAACCCCTGCCTGGACAGCTCTTTTCCGGCTGCCAGCATCTTTAAAATCATTACCGCCGCGGCGGCGCTGGAAAAAGGCAACCTGCATCTGGATTCCAAGCTCCAATATAACGGCGGCAAATACACGCTGTACAAATCGCAGCTCAAAGAAAAAACAAATAAATATACCAACCACATTTCATTCAAAGATGCTTTTGCCAAATCGGTAAACCCGGTTTTTGGCAAACTCGGGTCCCTGTATTTGGGAAAAGAAAAATTGGAATCCTATGCCAGGGCATTCGGATTTAATCGCACGATTAACTTTGAAATATTCTTGTCGCCCAGCTCGATCGTTATCACCGACGAGCCCTATCAATGGGCTGAAATCGCTTCCGGATTTAACCGGCAGACCCGGATGTCGCCCCTTCATGGTGCGATCATAACGGCCACGATCTTCAATCAGGGCAGATTAATTGAGCCCACCATTGTTGATCGTATCATTGATGAAAAAGGAGTTGATCT
>JASFIU010000281.1:0-6460 GCA_050122495.1 Desulfobacterales bacterium
TCCGCCCGGACCATGAGGAGTAACGACCGGAATCGCTAAAGGAGGAGAAATGAAATACACGAAATTCGGTTCAACCGATATTGAAATATCTACGATTGCCATGGGATGCTGGGCGATCGGTGGCGGCTACACCTGGGGCGAACAGGATGAAAAAGACTCCATCGATACAATCCGGGCTGCCATTGATACCGGCATCAATATGTTCGACACGGCGGAATTTTACAACGATGGTTATTCCGAAGAAGTATTAGGCAAAGGCCTTTCCGGACGGCGCGACAGGGTACTCGTTGCCACAAAGGTTTGGCCTGAAAATCTGACCGCTGATAAATTGATCCTCGCATGTGAGGGCAGCTTGAAACGACTGCAGACGGATTATATTGATCTTTACCAGATTCACTGGCCCAACTGGGATGTGCCCCTGGAAGAAACCTTGGGCGCGATGGAAAAGCTCAAGCAGGACGGTAAAATACGATATGTTGGAGTGAGCAACTTTGGAGTACAGGATTTGACCGATGCATTAGACTGCGCTGAGATTGTCACCGATCAGCTCATATATAGCTTGTTGTTCAGGGCCATCGAACACGAAATCTTGGAAAAATGCAAGGAAGCTCGGGTGGGGGTGCTGGCTTACAGCCCGCTGGCTCAAGGCCTTTTGACGGGTAAATTCAAACAGCCAGATGAAATAGATGATGAAAGGGCCCGATTAAGATTGTATTCAAAAGACCGACCGGGAACGGTTCACGATGGTGAGGGTTGTGAAAAGGAGGTCTTCGAGGCGCTGAAACAAATTGACAGCATTTGTGCCGACATTGGAGAGCCAATGGCAAATGTATCGCTGGCCTGGGTTCTTCAGCAACCGGGCATATTGGCGGTTTTGGCCGGCGCAAGAAAACCGGATCAGATCATCAACAACGCCCGAGCGGCAGACCTGAAATTGTCGGGGGCCATATTATCGAGTTTAAGTGATGCCACCGAAGCGGTGAAAACGATACTCGGCCCAAACACCGATCCTTGGAGAACCGCATCCCGTATTCGCTGACCAAAAAATTAGCAGCGCTATGCGGCCGGACAATCGACCTGGATATGATATAAAAAAATGAATGCAGACAAACAAAAACTTGCTCTGTTGACCGGGGCTGCCGGTGTTCTCGGTCGCGAAACCGCCAGGGGGCTGGTTGCAGACGGCTACCGTGTGATTATGGTGGATTTAGATGCTAAGCAATTGGAGGCGCTGGCCCAGGAACTCGGACCGGGAGCTTTCCCGCGGGTCTTAGATGTCAGCAACGCGCAAAAAGTCGCCGAAGCCTGTGCAAAGATTCGACAGGAGTTCGGTCAGGTTTCCGTTTTAGTGAATAACGCCGGTGTGCTCTCTAATAAAAAAGCGGCTGAAACTTCCAACAATGAATGGCGCCATATTCTGGCTGTCAACCTGGATGGTGCTTTTTATCTGTGCCGTGAATGGCTGCCTGCCATGAAAGCCGAAAAATGGGGACGAATTATTAATGTTTGCTCACTGGCCATGAAGACCGGTGGTATAACAGCGGGAACGGCTTACACGGCTTCCAAAGGGGCCTTGGCATCCCTGACATTCTCTCTGGCCCGTGAAGCTGCCTCCTATGGTGTTACTGTAAACGGTATCGCGCCGGCGTATGTAAAGACCCCCATGCTGACGGATCATCTGACTGAAGAACAGCGACGCCAATTACTTGACCAAATACCGGTCGGACGTTTTTGCGAGGCCGAAGAGGTTGCGCATGTAGTGCGGTTTCTGGTTTCACCGTTATCCGGTTTTATTACCGGTGAGATTGTCGATGTTAATGGCGGGCTTCAGATGGACTAATATCGGGCAAAATGGAGAACACGATGGGAAAAATTACACCTGTGATTGAATTTTCGACCGAATTGGCCGATCTGTTCGACGTGAACGGAAAAGTGGCCTATCTTCCCGGCGGCTACGGCGGCATCGGGGAGGCCATTGCCTGGGGCCTTGCAACCAGAGGTGCCAAAGTGGCTGTCTCCGGTCGCAACCAGGAAAAGGCTGAAAGACTGGCCGATCAAATCAAAGCCAGCGGCCACAACGCACTTGGCGTCTCTGCGGATGTTCAGTCGGTTGCTGATATCAAGACATCTGTTGATCAGGTCGTTCGAAAATTTGGCCCGCCGGACATTCTGGTGAATTGTGTCGGCATTCAGCGTGAAGAACCGCTGCTGGAAGTGACCGAAGAAGCCTTTGATGATGTTTACCGGTCAAATTTAAAAAGCGCCATGTTTGTCGCCCAGACAGTCGCCCGCTACCAGACAGAATCCGGGATAAAGGGAAAACAGGTGCACCTGCTCTCCGTGCGCGCCCGGCTGGGGATGCGCGACCGCGGCTATTCCGCATACTGCAGCACAAAAGGCGGACTGGTCATGCTGATCAAACAGCATGCCATGGAGTTGGCACGATACGGAATCACGGTTAACGGTGTCGCACCGACCTTCGTTTATACCGAAATGATCCAGCACGTAATGGACAATCCCGAATTTAAGCAGCAATTGCTGGAGCGCATCCCTTTAGGTCGCATTGCGGATCCGAAGGATATCGTCGGTCCGGTTCTATTCTTTTGTTCACCGGCATCTGATTTTATTACAGGCCAGATTCTGTATGTAGACGGCGGTATTACGGCGAGTCAGTAATACCCTCATTTGTTAAAGCCGGCCGTATGTAAAGATGGAATCTATATTCGAACCCCTCTAAGGTGAAAATCGCAAAAGGAGAGATAGTTAATGACAAGCAAAGAACGGGTCAAAGCAATCCTCAGCAAACAGATCCCCGACCGGGTTCCGTGGGGTGAATGGGCGATCGATTTCGATACGGTCGGCAAGGTAATCGGGCATGACACCTACTATCGCGCAAAAGCTAAATCACAGTTGGCGTTCTGGGAGGGCCGCCGGGATGAAGTCGTTCAAAGCTGGATTGAGGATGGAATCGCTTTTTTCAAAAAAATGGACTGTTTTGATATCATTAATATTGGCGCTATGGCCAGCAGCGTCGCACCTCCGAAAGGGTATCGGCCGCAGCCTCCCAAAAAAGTCGATGATATTACATGGGAATTCAAGGATGGAACTGTGTACGTGTACTCTAATATCACAGCAGATCTTACCAAGGTCTATGACCCAAACGTAGGCAAAAAGCAGTACACCCCGGCCGATTTCGATAAAGAGCCCCTGGTCGAACCGGTGGATGACAGCTGTTTTGAGGTGGTGGACGCTTTTATCGATGCATTCGGCCAAGATCGTTTTCTTATGGGCCCGGCCGGAGACGAGGTGGCGCTCCATATCATCGATGGCTCGATCGAAGAGGGTGGCGGCGGGTTTGAATGGGGACTGATACAATATCTTGAAAACCCGGACACCGTCAAAGCTGCTATTCGTTATGAAGTCGAAAAGAACAACCGCTTGGATGAGATTTTCATCCGCCCGGGTCAGGACGCGGTCGCCTGGGGCCAGGATTTCGCCGGCACGCAAGGCCCGTTCGTTTCGCCAAATATGTTCCGTGAGTTCGCCCTGCCTGCCATCAAAGACCGTGTTGCAGCTGTTCACAACAATTTCGGAATTCCCGTCATGAAGCATGCGTGCGGGAACAACAACCTGCTTTTGGATATGTTCGTAGAGGCGGGATATGATGTCTACCAGTCCATTCAGAAAAGTGCCGATATGGATTTAGGCGCGGTCAAAGCCAAATACAGCGATCATTTCGCCTGCATGGGCGGAATTGCGGTGGAGACGCTGTTGTCCGGAAGGCCGGAGGATATCCGCCAAGAAGTTCGATCCGCTATGGAGCAATACAAGGCGGGTGGGCGTTGGATTTTCGGATCAACCCATTCCATTGCAGTCGGGACACACTATGACAATTTCATGGCGATGGTCGATGAATTCGTCAAGCTCAGGGATTATTAAGCTTATGATGTCTTTCATCAGGCGTACGTTTCCGCATTGTCCTGCGGCGCATATCCGATCTCTTTGCGGGCATTTTCAATATCCCAATAGGCCCGGGTATTGCCTGAGATACCATAGTAGATACCGAATCGGATTGCTTCCGCCTCAATGCTTCGCCGCACGAGCTGAACCATATCGCGATGGCTGAGCCAGGTGGAGAGTATCCGGTCGTCATCCCTCTTGATGACGTGGCTTTTTGACCGGCAGGTCCCGATTCGGATGCAAATCACGGATATGCCGAAGGCGTCCGCATAGTACCTGCCAAGGGCTTCTCCAAACACCTTGCTCACCCCGTAATACCCATCCGGCCGGACCGGCATTTCTGCGGTTGTATAAGTCCGCTCGATTTCGTAATACCCGGTCACATGGTTGGAGCTCGCATAAATGATCCGGCCGACACCGGCCTGCCGGCATGCTTCAAAGACCGTATAGGTGCCGATGATGTTTGGCTGTAACACCTCTTCGAAGGCGGAATCTTCCCAGGAATTGGCCGCCAGGTGGACCACCGCATTTACACCCGTCGACGCTTCGACCATCTTTGAAGGGTCTGTTATGGATCCAAGGCAGACCTCCTCATCTGATTCCGCCGGCAGAATGTTTTGATGACACAGCAAGCGCAACTGATACCATTTTTTCAGACTCGCTTTTAATACCTTTCCGATGCTGCCGGCAGCACCGGTAATCAGGATTTTTTTTCGGCTCATCTGCTCTCCTTTCCTGTGATCCGGTTGTATCAAACTAAGATCCTACTGTATTCTTCCCCCGGCCCAAAGATTCTGTCAATTCTTTTATTAGAACCCATCTCAAAAATAGTAGATCACGCTCAAAAGCAAGGCGCAGTCTGATCGAGAAAGCGCAGCATACATATGGTATGTGAGCATTTATCGGAGGATTGCAACGCAGCTATTGAGCGTTAGATGCATTTTTGAGATGGGTTCCAATAATTTTTCGCTTGACATCTGACCGAAAATATAATCTTTTGATTTGATTCTACCCTAATTTTCACAAGTGAAGAAACAAGCTATCAATACGTTGCAGCTTCGCGAGCGGAGTTGTGACATATTAACCTTAACCCCGCAATTTAAGGAGGTATTGAATGAAAAAGTTGCTCGTTATTTCATTGGCCGTGGCATTGTCCCTTTGCCTTGTGATGCCGGTATCTGCAGCCCGTGTGCTGAAATTTTCCAGCATCCATGAACCCACCCACGTTTCGGCCATCACCGCCGATCTTTTCGCCGCCCGGGTCAACCAGATGACCAACGGCGAGCTGGACGTGCAGGTGTATCATTCCCGACAGCTCGGGGATGCCCGCCAGAATGTGGAAAATATCCGCAACGGCAGTATCGCCTTTACCTCGGTGTCCATCGCAAACCTGAGCCAGGTTATTCCGGCCATGGACATGTTTTCCCTGCCGTATATCTTCAAAAACGACGCTCATTACTGGTACTGCATTCAACATCCCAAAATCGATGCGTTTATGGCTCAACTGGAGAAAAAAGGCATCAAACGCATCAGCTGGATCACATCCGGGGCCAGAAGTCTTTTCACCCAGAAGCCGGTGCGCTCACCTGCCGACCTCAAAGGCATGAAGATTCGGGTGATGGCTTCTCCGGTAATGATCAACACCATGAAGGCGATTGGGGCGAATGGTGTTCCCATCGCCTGGGGTGAACTTTACAACGCGCTGCAAACCGGTGTCGTGGACGGCGCCGAGAACAACCCGCCGTCCCTGATTTCGATGAAGTTTTATGAGGTATCCAAATATTTTACCCTGGACGAGCATATGCGCATACCGGACGTGAACATTGTTTCCACAAAAGTGTACAACAAACTGTCCGAATCTCAACGGGCCGCCATCGATCAGGCTGCCGTCGAAGCAACTCATTTTATGCGGGGAGCCTGGATGGTATCGCGGCAGACTTCTCTCGATCAGTTGAAAGGCAAAATGTCCGGCATCATCGAACCGGATAAACAGCCCTTTATCGACGCAGTTGCGGATCTGGTCAACTCCGAAGCCAAACGGCTCGGTGTGGAAGACACGGTCAATTGGATTCTAGAAGTCGGCAAAAAATTCTAAACTCATCGCAGCATAAACCAGGGAGGGCATGATGTTGGCCCTCCCTGGTTTTTCACCTGTCACTTAATCGCCCCAACCAAACCGCTTATGATGAATACGTGCATATGCTGAATTTATTCGACCGATTTCTCGATATTATTTCAGCGATCACCAGATATACCATCCTGGTGATGACAACGTGCATCTTTATCATCGTTCTGTTCACTGTTTTTTCCCGCTATCTGTTCAATTATGTGGCCTCCTGGTCCGAAGAGGTACCCCGCTACCTGCTGGTATGGATCGGTTTTCTGGGTGGTGCCGTAGCGGTCCGGAAAGATGAACACATCGGATTCGACTATGTTTTCAAAAAACTGTCCCCGCTCGGACAAAAAATTTTAAGGCTGCTGCTCAATCTGGGTATCGTCA
>JASFIU010000282.1:0-6450 GCA_050122495.1 Desulfobacterales bacterium
CACTCCGGCTTTATTGCCGCTACGGCAACCCTGGCACAGGAGGACGTGAATTTTGTCCTGATCCCCGAAGTGGACTTTGATTTGAACGGCCCCGACGGTTTTTTAAGTGCTTTGGAGGCACGGTTGGCTTCGCGCGGTCATGCTGTGGTCGTTGTGGCTGAAGGCGCCGGCCAACAATATTTTGAGAATATTGCGGAGGACGAGCGGGACGAGTCGGGCAACATTCGCTTAAAAGACATTGGCTTATTCCTGAAAAAGGCAATTGCCGAACATTTTAATGCCAAAGGAATAAACATTTCCCTAAAATACATCGATCCTAGCTACATGATTCGCAGTTTACCAGCCAACGCCAATGACAGCGTTTTCTGCGGTTTTTTAGCGCGCAACGCAGTTCATGCGGGCATGGCCGGAAAAACCAAGCTACTCATTGGAAGTTGGAACAACCACTTCGTGCATGTTCCAATGGAATCCTCTGCCGGCAGAAGAAAAAAGGTCAATCCCGACAGCGAGCTTTGGATAGCTGTTCTGGCTGCTACCGGACAGGGACCGTTAAAGAATAATCTTTGATGGCCTATTTTATGGATTTGGTGCGAGCTTATCAAAAGTAAATTTTAGGATTACTCCAAAATACCTGCAGTTTTAATTCACTGAAAAATTTGTGATATTCATTTCACATCTGTAACATTGCCGAAGCTGTGTCAATGTATTGCCACTTGACCTCGCCATGGAATAATGACAAATTCCTCTATGGCATCTGCTGGAAATCAAAAGACCCGATTGCAAAAAAAGGAGGTTAGAATGACTCGAAATATATTATTTTTGGGTGCTGCCTTGGCCTTGTTGATAACATTTACTGGGAAATCTTTTTCGGTTGAATTTAACAGTCTTGCCGATCAGTCGTCTTATCGATGTTCGGGTGGCGTTGTCGCCATTGGCGATTTAGATCGATCTGTTCGTGAAAAATGCGGAGATCCATTGGAGATCGGAAGAAGACAGGATTCGGGACCTATTTGGATATATCATAAGGCGCAGGGTAATTTTATGTATTATCTCGTATTTGTGAATGGAAGATTACAACGGATCGTGGGTGCTCCCTGTAGTCCAGATGATCCGGATTGTTTTGATTTAAGATGATCCCGCGATTATTCTTCGTTTTCAGTTTCAAGCCTCATGTGCTCCGGAATAGTCATCGACTCCACGATAATTTCTTTGAACGAGAGTGCGGTGACCCCGAGTTCATATTCCTCGCTCAGGTCGTTGATTTGATCAAAGCAGTTGTGACAGGGGGTGATCACGATTTTCGCCCCAGTTGCTTTAATCTGTTCCGCTTTAGGTTTTCCTGAAGCCATCCGGAAGGGCTTGTAGTCCGGTCCCATCGGCATAATACCGCCACCGCCGCCGCAACAATGATTGTGCTCCCGGTTCGGCGCCATATCGCGGAAATCTTCGGCAATATAGGGTATAATTTTACGGGCATGCTCCCAGAGACCGCCGTTGCGGGATACATTGCAGGGATCCTGGTAGGTGATCGGCTCCTTGATTTTTTTACGGGGATCAATCTTAATCCGGCCATCCCGCAGGTATTCATAGATTAACTGAACATAGTGCACAATTTTAACCGGCGGCTTCCCATCCGGATAGCTGGCGAGGTAAGGGCCTTCAAAGGCCAGCGAACGATAGGCGTGCCCGCATTCGGTAATCAGAATATGCTGGGCTTTTAGTTCCAGAGCTTTCTCGTAAACATTTTTAACCTGCTTGCCGGCCAGTTTACGGTTGCCGGCAAACATGGGCAGGTTGGTACAATCCCAGCCAAATGTCGGAATGGTCCAGCTTTCTTTTGCCGCCGCAAAGATAATGGCGGCGTTGGAAATATCCTGGGGGTAATAGACGGGCTCGCGCGGATTGATGGTATACATATATTTGGCCCCGGTCTGGTCCACCGGGATATCTACACCCCGGTAGTCATCCTCAGCCTCTTCGGCCATCCACTCGCAGGTGTCGACAAGCTCTTCCACAGGGATACCCATGTGGTTGCCGGTTTTATCGCAGTGATCCGAAAAGAAGGCCAGTTGTTTGGGCGTCACCCCCTGGGAGTGGCAGACGCTGCGGGCGATGGCGATCATGGTGGCGACATCGATCCCAAACGGACAATACATCGAACAGCGCTTGCACATGGTGCATTGCAGCCAGGCGATTTCATAGCATTTTTCCAGAAAGGCGCGATCCACTTTACCTTTGCGCCGGATCATTTCACCCAGAGTGTGTCTGAATTTATAGGCCGGGCTCAGGCGGGGATTCCGATCATTGCCGACATAGACAAAGCAGCTTTCGGCGCACAACCCGCACCTAGAGCAAATGCTCATCCAGGTCCGAATCCGGGCGCCATTGTTGGCAGCCAGTATCCCGCGCACTTTTGCGACATCCACAGGAACACCGGTATTGTCCTGAAATTCGAATTTCTTCTGCTCACTTCCCAATTTATTTGTATTCCTCATTTTGATTAAAAATCCGAAGTACTAAATCCGAAATCCGAAACAAATTAAAAATCATAAATTCGAATGTTCAAAACGTTTTCGAATTTGGAACATTTGAAAATTTGGATTTGTTTCGAATTTTGAGATTCGGGTTTCGAATTTATTATGGCCAAAAAGATAATGCACCTATTTATCAAGCGCTATCATAAAAATTTGGTAGGTTACCAAGTACGTGCTCCCCGCCGCCCTCCCATCTCAAAGCCGATAAACGCGCGGGTAAAGAAAAAAAGAATCATATGACCGAGCTTTGTTATCGGAATCAGGATCAAAAGGATTTCACCGAACACAATGTGCAGAATCAGTAACAATTCATACGGACCCCACTGGTGATAGGCCAGAAAACCGGTTAAAAAAGGCAAGGCCGTCATGACCAGCAGCGCATAATCCCATGGGGTGGTTAGGATACGGACTTCCGGTCTGCGTAGGCGGCGAACAAATAAAAAACTAGCCGAGGCGATGAAGATCAGCGTCATCCAATCTACCAGCGTGTCGGGTAGCGACCAGAGACTGATGCCAAAGGCCTCATCCCACAAAGTGTTGTGGGCAGCCAGGAACAGCGGGACTGCCAATAGCGTTAGGTGAAAGATGAACGCAACGGCGCTAAAAACAGGTTGCTGACGCATGGAGGCACTGGCCCAGGGGATCAGCCAATAAAAAATGGATCGCAGGCCCCAGCCCAGATTGACGTGATTGAAAATGACGCGATCTTTTTTGCGGCTCAGGCGAAATAAGAAAGCGATACGGACAAATAAACCTCCGATAAAAAAGATGAAGGTAAACCAGAGCGCCGGACCGGTCAAAAATTCATAAACGATGTTCCAACTAAGGTGCTCGCTTGACATGGATTGCTCTTCCCGAATCGAGCGCTAAACGCCCAATTGGTTTTTCAATTGGGATTCTACTTAACTATTTTGATAATTTCCTTAAATGTGTCGCCTTTTGCGATTTTAAGCAATTCAAATAATGCAATTTCGGTGCTGGTTATGCCGGCACCCGCTGCTTTGCTCTTTTCGAGGCCGATTTGCTTATTTTCAAGGGTTCGGGAATCAACCGCATCCGCTACGACCTGCACATCATAGTTCAGATTAACTAGATCAGCAGCGGTCTGGTAAACGCAGACATGCGCTTCCATGCCGACAATTAATATATTCTGGCGCTTAACCGCTTTGAGTTCTTCTACAAACTCTTCAGTGCCGCAGCTGCTGAAGCTGAATTTGCTCACCGGTTTATAATCCGGCAAGAGTTCGGCGATTTCCGGTACCGTCGGCCCCAGACCGGCTGGATTCTGCTCGGTAAACAGGATGGGCAGCCCCAGTATTCGGGCGCCCTTAACCATCTTTTTGAGACCCTCCAGTAAGGCTTCTTTGTCGTGCATGGCCGGGATTAATTTTTCCTGAACATCAATAACCACCAGGGCCGTATCTGCGGTTGTAATCATTTAATTTCCCTCTCCTTCTGATCTATTTGATAAGAATAACTGGCTTTATAACGTTTAGATCTTGTTTGAGGGCGCCCGCCCGAACAGGCGGGGATTCGATTAAGAAGCCGTTGTTCTCTTGTTCTGAGCGTACACGATCGTACGTGAGCATTTTAAGCCGAATCTTGACGCGGCCATCGGGCAAGAGATGAAAGTTAGAAAGCCAGTTATAAAAATGGCAGAGCCTTGGACTCTGCCCGTTTTAAGATCGGTTATAAGAAAATTTCAACATATAAAACGGTATCGCATTCGCCTGAATTCATAAGGTAAATTTAAAGATATGTCAACTGGCTATCCAATGGAGATCTGCTATATTTTCTGAAAATATCTTTTCTATTGCAAAACCAAACTTCTTTTTGTTATAGCCATTTTGTTTTATTTCAATTGTTTATTTCATAGGGTGGATTTAATTTTGTTTTAATCTAAAAATTTCAATTATTGTTAATGAAGGTACCCAAAAGAATTTTAGTTTATAAGCATCTTGGGAGTTATCATCAGATTGTCACATTCGGTGGTTTAAGTTTCTTTTAACTTTACTTGGAGGAGGAATGAGTTATGTTGAAAAATTGTGTTCCTGGTTCGTTGAGAAAAGCACTTCCTTTAATTTTAACACTTCTATTCGCCGCCTTTTTCTTTATTTCCTGCGGAGACTCGGGAAAGGTTTCGGAATTGGAAAAGAAGGCTGCGGATCTGGAGGCTCAAGTTGCTAATCTACAAAAGGAAAATGCCGACTTGCAGAAGGCAGCCCCTGCCGCTGCCCCTACCGCTGGAAAAACCCTGGATACTGTTCGCGCCAGAGGGCATTTGCTTGTTGGTGTAAATGGCGGCGTATTCGGATTCAGTATGCCCGATGATAAAGGTGTCTGGAAAGGCCTGGATGTTGACACTGCCCGGGCGATAGCCGCTGCTGTATTTGGCGACGCCGATAAGGTAAAATTCAGTGCGCTCACGGCAGTGCAGCGTTTACCGGCGCTTCAGGCCAAAGAAATTGATGTGTTGTGCCGCAATACCACCCAGACGCTGACCCGGGAGACCATCAACGGTCTGAATTTTACGCAGGTTAACTTTTATGATGGTCAGGGATTTTTGGTACCCAAAAAATTAGGGATCAAGAGTGCCAAAGAGTTAGGCGGCGCCACGGTCTGTGTATTGCCGGGCACAACCACCGAGATGAATGCGGCTGACTTCTTCCGCGCCAATAAATTGGATTGGAAACCGGTGGTCATCGAGCAAACCGCCGAATTGAACAAGGCCTTTTTTGCCGGACGATGTGATGTTTTGACCTCGGATGCATCTCAATTGGCGGCGCAGCGATCGGTCGCACCGAATCCCGATGACTATGAATTGCTGCCCGAGATTATTTCCAAAGAACCGTTGGCCCCGGTGGTTCGTCACGGCGACGACCAGTGGTTTGACATTGTAAATTGGACGGTTCAGGCGTTGTTACAGGCAGAAGAGTTCGGTATTACCTCGGCAAACGTCGATGAAATGCTGAAAAGCGAAAATCCAGCCATTCAGCGCTTTCTGGGTGTAACCCCGGGTATGGGGAAAGCTCTGGGTCTGGATGAAAAATGGGCTTATAATGCCATCAAACAGGTTGGAAATTATGGCGAAATTTATGAGCGCAATGTGGGGCCCAATACGCCGTTGGCTCTTAAACGGGGTTTAAATGCCCTGTGGACCGAAGGCGGTATCATGTATCCCGCTGCATTCAGATAATAGATGCGAAAGGTGCCCCGGGTTTTAGATGGGGCACCTTATTAAATCAGAGCGGGTTACGAATCATCTCTGCGATTTTGCAAAACCCCAATTCGATGTGTATCTAGCGAAAAGATGGCCACGGTTACAGACGAAAAAGCGATCCAGGCTGACACGAGTGTGACCGAAAAGGTTCCATTCTGGCTTGATCCCAAAAAGCGCGCCATTATCTATCAGATTGGCGTGTTATGCATGGTCGGATTGCTGGCATACTATCTTATCTCCAACACCCTGACGAACCTTGAACGCCAATCCGTCGCCACCGGTTTTGGTTTCCTGAACAAAGAATCATCCTTTGAGATCGGTGAGTCTCTGATCCCATACTCGGCCGCTAATTCCTATGGACACGCGCTTGTCGTCGGCGTCCTCAATACGTTGAAGGTCGCTTTTATCGGCATTGTGATCACTTTGATTTTAGGAACTATTTTAGGGATAGCGCGTCTATCCTCCAACTGGTTGGTTTCTAAACTAGCCGCCATCTATATCGAGGTGATGCAGGATATCCCGGTGTTGTTACAGTTGTTTTTCTGGTACGCTATTTTTTATGAAAGCCTGCCATCGCCGAGACAGGCGCTCAATCCGTTCACCGGGCTCTTTCTTTGCAATCGGGGTGTCATCTTTGCAGTTCCCGAATCACATCCAGCCCATAAATTCATATTGCTGGCGCTGTTTTTGGCGTGT
>JASFIU010000283.1:0-6421 GCA_050122495.1 Desulfobacterales bacterium
GCACTCAAAATCACATTAAAACCCAATGAGAAAATGATCGTCGGTGGCGCCGTGGTGACCAACGGCAATGCCAAAAACAGCTGCTTGATCATCGAAAATAACGTCCCGGTTCTGCGCCAGAAAGATATTCTAAGCGACAAGGATGTGACATCACATTGCAGCCGGATCTATTTTACCATCCAGCTCATGTACATCGATCCCGAAAATATGACCGACCACCAGCAAATCTATTGGACACTCGTTGGCGAGTTGCTCGATGCGGTCCCCCGGTTAATCAGCCACATCGACGAAATTAACGAACATATTCTGATCGGTGATTACTACCGGGCATTAAAACTCGCCGGCCAATTAATCGACTATGAACAGGAGGTTCTGAAACATGCAAACCCAGGCCCCATCGCTGCGAGCATATGATCAGGTCAGCTGCGCCACCCGGTCCGGCCGTGAAGTCGAAGCCGCCGTACTCACCAAAGCAGCCTTAAAACTCAAAGAATGCCAGGATAACTGGGATGCCCCCGATCGGGATCACCAATTAGACGAGGCGCTCAAATACAACCAGCGCATCTGGAGCATATTTCAAAGCGAGCTGTCACGCGAGGATCACGAAATGCCCAAAAAATTGCGCCTCGACATTCTGCGTCTGGCTGCATATATCGACCGTCGCATTTTTGAAACCATGGCGTTTCCGGCACCCGAAAAACTCAATATCGTCATCGATATTAATAATAATATAGCTGCCGGTCTGAGAGGATCACCCGCCTAACCCCACTTGAAAAATAGCATAACCCATTACAATCATATTGGATTTGTCTGAAACCACAAAAAAAGGCCTCTTTTTCAGAGGCCCTTTTTCATTGAGGATTTCCCGGATTGATGGCCGTATTTTAGGTGCTAATTTCCAGTGACCTCAAATTGCTGAGCTGCCTGACCCGCCCTAAACAGACACCACATTTTTTGATAGGCAGTTTCTAGATGCCCGACAAAACCGGGCGTATCAAATAATGGTGCTGTTAATCGATTGACCGACAATTTAGCTTTGATCTTTTGATGCCGAGCAGGATGGTTCGCCAGCTGGACAGCCAGGCGCTCATACGAATCCAGGTTGGAGGTTATCATTTCAGAAAGCCCGACGGCGTTCAGCAGACTCGCGGAGACACGTGACGCAAAATGATCTCCCTGCAGGGTTATCACCGGAACACCGGCCCACAGCGAATCACTGGTGGTGGTGTGACCATTGACAAGCCGGGTATCCAGCGCCAGATCGGCCAGCCGGAGACGCGCCAGATGTTCCGCTTTCGACAACTTGTCTGCAAAAACCAGCCGACGGGGATCGATGCCCCTGATCCTGGCTTCCTGCCTGAGGTTATTTGACGCTGGTTCGCCGCCGTTAAACAGCCACAATACACTATGGGGAACCCGATTTAGAATGCGCATCCAGCAGTCAAACATAATCGGATCGATTTTATAGGGAAGATTGAATGAGCTGTATACAAAGCTGCTGTGCGGTAGCCCCAATTCCTCTTTTTGCCAGATGCGGGAAGCAATTTCCTGTTGCGCATCATTAACCTGATAGCTGTGGGGTAAAAATACGAGCTTTTCGCTGTAAAAAGGTGCATGTTCGATTGGGGTAACAATCTTGTCGGTGATCAGATAGTCAATAAAATCGGCCCCGGTGGTGCCCGGGTAGCCCAGGTAGTGGACTTGAATGGGAGCCGGACGGCAGGCCAAAATGCCCAGTCTGGCATCTTTGGTGTGCCCTTTGAGGTCAACCAATATATCGACTTTGTCTGCGTAAATCCGTCTGGCCGCATCGATATGAGAAAGTTCGCGAATATAAACAAATTGATCGCTTTGCTCCAGAATCTGTTTTCGGTAGCTGCTTTGATCGTCCGGGCCATGAGAATAGCAGTTGATCTCGAATTTTTCCCGGTTATGGAGCCCAAAAACACGCCGTATCAAATGCGCGGTGGCATGATCATGAAAATCGCAGGAAAGATAACCGATGGTAAGCTTGCCGATTTGCGACCGTCTGCTTTCAAATGAAAACGGCAGCTTTAAGTTTTGCAGCGGCTGAACAATTTTGCGACACCAGGCTCTGGCATTGATTAGGTTCCGTGATAAATCAGAATGTCTTGCCATGGAAATGAACGGCGGTTCGGCGCAAAACTTCCGATTAGCTGCTGCCTTCCGGTTTAATTCATCCAGGCGTTTCGAAAATTGCATTAATCGTTGCCAGTCGCAGTTATGCTGGTATAAATGAATCAAATAGCTATAGGCCTCTAAGTAGTTAGATTTAAACTGAATGGCTTTTTCAAAGCATGAAACCGCTTCAGCCACTTTGGCCTGCCTTTCAAAACACAGGCCCAGGGAATTGTATGCTTCAGCAAAATCAGGTCGCAATTCAATTGCTTTTTGAAAACATCCAATCCCCTCTTCCAGGCGGCCCTGCTCGGTAAAGGCTGCGCCCATATTTTGATACGCTTCCGTATAATCAGGACGATATTGCAGTGCCTTTTGGTAGCAGGCAATCGCCTCGGCAAAACGGCCTCGATCTTTAAGGGCATTGCCCAGATTGTTATGGGCCTCATACAGATCCGGCTTTATTTGAATCGCTTGTTGATAGGATGAAAGTGCCGACTCTGAGAGTCCCTTTTGATTCAGCAAATTGCCTAAATTGTTGTAAACCTCAGCCCATTGGGGTTTGATGCTCAGGCATTGGTTTAAGCACTCGATGGCTTCGTCAAGACGAGATCGCTGTTCCAAAATGCTGGCCAGGTTATAGTAGGCGTCAGCAAAACGCGAATCATGCTTGATCGTCTCTTGGTACCACCTTATGGCTTCATCGAACCGTTTCTGATCCCTGAAGGCGTTGCCCATATTGTAACAGGCCTCAGGGTTGTCAGGCTTAAACCGGAGGGCCTGGCGATACGAATCCATGGCTTGCTCGTATCGGCCCAGGCAGTGATAGGCAATCCCCATGTTTATGTGAACTTCGGCCAGATCCGGTTTGCGTGTCACGGACTCCTGATAGCACTGCACGGCATCTAAATACCGGCCCTGTTGCCTTAACGCATTGCCTAAATTATTGAGATAAATCGGATGTTGCGGTTGGATTTGAATTGCCCGATTAATCAATTCAATCGCAGATGGGTTGTCTCCCTTTTGCATCGCCACGACACCCAGCAAATGCAGGGCATCTGAATTCAAGGGTTGAAACTGGAGGATCTGGCGGTAGATTTCTTCGGCTTGATCGAGTCGACCCTGTTGATGGTGATGCAAGCCCTTTTCTAAGTTCAGGCCAGGATTTGAATTAAGCGGGAGATTTTTGTCATCTATTTTAGATTTCACTTTGGCTACTTTATACAGGCACCCAACCGCGAGCGTTAGTTTAGAAGGATATGCGGATTTATTGAGGCAAATTATTAAAATTGATTGAACTCGGCTCCAGCGGCAACGGCCGGGGGAACTCAGGGGGATTTTTAGCCGTTTCTCTGATTTCTATGCATTTCTGAAACAGCTCCAGAATCGGTTTATTTATGATATCATACTCGATTGCAGTTCCCAATAATAACAGGGCATATTCATTCCGCTGAGCTTTAAGTAGCGTTTCGGCGAGTTCAGAGATAGGATATACCAGGTTGGGTCCCAAGTCCGTCCCTTGCAGTTCCTTGATAATCTCGTATCCTTTTTCCTTTTCATTGATACAAAAATAAGCGGCAGATAAAATAAATTGAGCAGGCGGGTAATCGGGCATACGTTTAACCAGATCATCAAGAACGTTGATGGCCGCCTGAGCGTTACCGACATGTAGCTCAGCCAAAGCATAATTATATAAAGATTCTTTGATATGAGGTGCCTTCGCCACGGCCTTCTTTGCAAAAGCAAGCGCCTGCTCGAAGTTGGTGAGTCGGTTGTAAAGAGTTGCCATGTTGATATAAGCGTCCGCAGCCATTAATTCAGGGGGATCGAGTGAAATCAGCTTTTGCCACAATTCAAGCGCCATTTCATTTTCTTCCAGAGTGGTTGCCTGAATCGCCATTTCGCGTACGGCAAAAATGTCATCTCCCATTTCCTCCATTTTTTTCTTTCCAATCTCAAAATAGACTTCCCCTTTGCGCTTCAGCCGTTCCTTGTCGAGTCGACCGTAATGGTGTACCGGAATGCTGCATTGCTTTGTTTCAAAACCGTTTCTTTGCACAACGGGATCCACCAACTCGTGGACGGCACCTTCAAACCAAATCTGGTCCTTCCCGTAAAATAATCGTGTTTTGATACTCGGAATCCAGCCGGCAGCGGCTTCCTCGTTGACATATTTACCATCATTCGGGATCCAGCCGACAATATTGGCCAGCGCGCTGTAATTTCTGGTAACGATTGTATAGGCAACCGGCGCCTTCGGTCTGTTTTTAACAATCCGATTAAATGCCTTGTAATCCAACGAAGAAATCACCTCATCGCCGTCCAGGATTAAAATCCAATCGCCGGAAGCCTTTTCAATCGAAAAATTCCGGGCTTTGGCAAAATCCTTCTGCCACTCAAAGTCATAGACCTGCGCCCCAAAGGTTGCAGCGATGTCTTTAGATCTGTCGGTGGATCCGGTATCAACCACAATCATCTCGTCAGCAATGGGCTTTACACTGGCCAGACACCGGGCCAAATGCTTTTCTTCATCTTTAATGATCATACAGCACGAAACTGCTGCTTTTTTCTTACCCGGTTGAATGGTCATGGGGCCCAATTTTTCCCTTACTCTTAAAGCGGCCGCCAGTATCCCATCCTCGATCCCGAACTTGATAATCGCCGCTTCGATTTTACCCATAGCCTCTTCATACTTACCTTGTTGCAGCAAAACATCGATAAGCATGTAGTTTACCTTTTGACTGTTCGGATAAATGGCGGCTGCCTCACGCACAATGTCCTCAGCCTTTTTATAATCACCGCGAGCGGCGACCAGACTGTGATAATTGGTAGCAATGTCAAGATCGGTTGGATTGAGGATGAAAGCCTTTTCAAATAGATCCCAGGCTTCCTCATCCTGGTTTGCCGCCAGCTTAACGGTAGCTAAATTCGAATGCGGCTCTCCGGCGCCCGGATCCGATGCAATCGAATTTTCAAAAAATTGTTCAGCGGAATTGGAATCCTCTTGGCGATAGGCCAGAATACCTTTCAAATTTAACGCGCGCGCTGATTTTGGATCCGTCGCCAGCATCCGATCTGCATAGGCTTCTGCTTCCGCGAAATTCCCCAGGCCCTCTTCGGCATAACCCAATATCTCCAGCGCTTTCATTTCGTGATTTTCGGACACAACCAACGCAGGGGCTTGAAGCCCGAACTCATTTAAGTCTCCGGTTGCTTCGGATTCGGTCTCTGTTTTTGGATCGGCCGGCATTTCATTAAGGGAGTCGATCGCATCCTGGTAGCGGTTTAATGATATTGAGAGTTCTGCTAAAGCCAGATAAATCCTGGTTTCTTCAGGAGCAGCCCCAATGGCGTTGAGTAAGGTTTCAACGGCCTGTTCAACATAACCACCCTGGTGAAGCTTGTTGACCGTTTCCCGCAGAGACATCATTTGGATGTTCTTTGAAAAACGCCGATCCGCTTTCATTTTATTCCAATTTTCTTTTAATCGTTTTTGATCTTCGGCGGGTACCTGAACGGCATCTGAAGTTTTGCGACTGCCTTTGTGGCGGTCGGCGTGATAAACAAAAACATCGCCTGCAACCAAATTCTGAAAACCCCAGGCAGCCGAACGTTTGCAAAAGTCCGCAACAGCCGCCTGTTCGGTAACCAGTTGAGTATCGAAATCCCCAATCTTGTCGATCAGATCATGTCTGAACATCAGGAAAAAAGAAGCCAGTTGTGTAGCAGATATGCGCCGATGTTCATTTTGCGCATAAAAGGCTTTGGCATCAGATTCAAGTTGATTCGGATCCCTTTCCTCTGAAAAATATGCCTTTTGAATTCGAGATGTCTTATGGGTCATCGGACCCACGATGCCTGTTCCGGCCCCTGCCTTAAAGAACTGAAGCATGCGGCTTAACCAGTGGTCGGCAACGATCACATCATTGTGCATCAAAACGATATACTCTCCCGCGGCCGCTTTCACAGCCTTGTTCAGGTCTTGTGCCCAACTGTACATCTGATCGCTCTTTACCAGTTGATAATGCGTGTTATCCTTCGCCAGGTTTTGAGCCCATTTTAATACGCCCTTCGTGGCCTTGTTGTTAACTAGAATAATTTCATGGGGCGCTTCCGTATGCGCCGCAATACTCTCGATACATCGGTTTAAGTGGGTTTGAATCCCGTCCAGGCTGATAATAATGGACACCTTCGTTTGGCATTCAGCATCCTGATGTTCAGTTTCTTTTGTATTCAAGTCGGTCGATTCTACTTTGTCGCCTGAAACGGCTACGTCGTTTAA
>JASFIU010000284.1:0-6402 GCA_050122495.1 Desulfobacterales bacterium
ACCACATCTCCGGCTTTTTTTTGCCAGAATTTCTGTACTCCCGGAAATTCATGCAGCACTTCTTGTGGAACGAAACGTCTCAGATCCCGTTTCGAATGAAATATCGTTACGGTTACGTCGGTGCCCGCAAGAAGAAAACCGACATGCGCCACAGCCCGCATGGCATTTTCGGAATTGTCGACAGCCAACAGAACGTTCTTGCTTTTCACCTTGCCTTTGATCATCCATACCGGACACACCTTTACATATTCCAGCACCTTGTTTGCTATCGCGCCGGTAAAAAAAGTCTCTAAACGGCTGCGCCCGCGTGAAGAGATGATGATGGCATCCGCTTTTTTGTTTTTCTCCGCCCAACTGCAAATATCCCGGGCAACACCGACCTCGATATTTCTAAACACTGCCTCGACAGTTTTTTGGGCAAATCCGATTTCCTTCAGCCGGTTTTTGGCGTCTGTCAATACGCGTCCGGCTATCTTACTGTTTCTTTTCTCGATTTCCCGCAGTTGATCCACGGTTTCTTGGCTTTTTCTGCTTTCTTCGACTAGAATTAGCGGCAACTTCGGCACAAGGTGTACGAGCGATAATCTTAATTTATGCTTTGAGCCAAAAATACGATTTATATAATCCAGAGACTTCAAGGCGTTCTCGGATCCATCAACAGGCACGATAATCATTTTTTCTGTTTTTTTGGTCATTTTATCTCCTTTTGCTGGTTTCGGATTTGATCAAATGATTAAAACAAACCAGATCCAAAGAAGTACATATCAGATGGAAAATTTTTGTTGCTTTTCCATGGTTCCTCCTGAAATTCATTAAAGGCTTACCCCGATAGCCTTGGAAGCAGGAACGAAGCAAAGCTTAAGACAAAGAAAAATCCGCACATATCCGTAATCGTTGTTAACAAAGGGCCGGAGGCTAGGGCCGGATCGGTTCGCAAGCCCCTTAAAATAAGCGGGACCAGGCCCCCAAAACTCACGGCCACAAAAGTATTGACAGCCAGTGCAGCGCCAACAACCAACCCGAGATAGGGATTGCCTTTCCACAACAATGCTGCTCCGCCGAGCAAACACCCAAGAACCAGACCATTAATAATCCCAATGGAAGATTCCTTGGTTAATACCCGCAATAACTCTTTAGGTCGTACCAAACCGAGCGTAAGCTCCCGAATACTCACCGCCACGGCTTGATTGCCCGAGCAACCGCTCATATCCGAAATGATGGGCAAAAATACCGCCAGCACAATGGCCTTTTCGAGAGTGTCCTGATAAAGAGCAATAACGCTGGCAGCGATAATATTTAGGACAATATTGATGCTGAGCCAGGATAAACGTCGCGATGACCGTTTCACCAGTGGCATACTGCGAAACTCCTCACCCCCCACAATACCGGCAAATTTTAAAAACAACTGATTGTTGCGTTTGTTGGCTGCCTCGCGAACGCTTGAACTGCGAACAACACCGACTAAATTTCCGGTGTCATCAACAACCGGCACACCCAAAAATGTGTTCTGCCTGAAAAATTCTCTTAGCTCACGAAGTGAAGTGTGGACATTGACACTCAATGGGTTTCTCACCATTACTTCGTGGATCGGTTGGTGTTTTGGTGCCATTAAAAGATCGCGCAGCCTGAGCACGCCCGCCAGTTTATCGTCATCGGCAACCACATAAGCATACTGGATGTCGTAATCAGAATATTCCTCACCATGCTGTTGTAGATCATCTAAAACATCTTTTATCCGGAATCGGCTTGGGTAGGAAATATATTCGGTTATCATCAGACCGCCGGCTGTACTTTCGGGATAACTCATCAATTCCCGTATCTTTTTGGCACTTATGTCCCCCATATCCTGTAAGATGGTCTCGGCATTATCTTCTCTGAGTTTCTGTAGCACATCGGCCTGGCGGTTGCTGGGCATCTCTTCGACAATTGAAACGGCCTGAACATGAGGAAGCTGCGCAATAATGTCGGGAACGCCGACTTCCGAAATTTTTGAAATAAGATCAGCCGATTTTTCATAGCCTATGATTTCGAGCAAATGTATTTGGTCTTCCTTATCCAATCTGGAGACGGCACGGGCTAGGTCGATTGTTGACAGATCTTCAAGGAACGAATCCAATTGAGGTCTATCGTTCAGATTAATTAAGGCTTCGAGGGTAGTCCAATTATTTTGTTGTTCTTCAGCACTGATTTCCATCTGAAAGCCCTTTCTATTTAATCATTTTTCTAAAAATCGTTTCACTGTCATCGGTTATCGTTACAACAAGCGCTTTGCGATGATCAAGCCAAAGGCACAGTTAAGTTTTTTGATCTGCTATCCTTCCCATTTCCCATTTGGCTCAATTTTAAAAATAAGATCAAAGGCATTTTTCAATAGGCAATTGATATGCCAGTTTTCCCACAGAGCAGGATTACATTATGCAAAGGAATGGATGAGCCTGTAAAAGTACCTGAATCTTATAAGAAAACAGGCTTCGCAAAATAAAATCTTTTTCAGGGAAATATTCATAAGAAAAGATATGGAGCCAAAAGCTCACCAGATGAGAATCTGTGATTCCGATTTATCCCCAATATCTGAATTGCAAGTTCCGATCCCCGGTTTATTAAAAAATTAAACATATTAATTTCAGCAGGTTAAATAATTGGCATATGGATTGCTGTGGATATTGAGTAGGGTGCACCCGAATTTAACATTCAGAATCCTTGGGTGAATATTTTTCTCGCTGGGGCAGGGAAAGATACAGAAGCATAGCATGTGGAATGCAGGCACTGTTTAATGAGATAAATCTTGCCAATTCATAATTGGTAAAAAACAAGAATGGAGATCAATTATGTATAAAAAAATCCTGGTCCCTTTAGATGGATCAAAAAGAGCGGAAATGATCCGTCCCCATGTAAGAGAATTGGCGGGTCGGTACGAGGCGACTGTTATTTTCCTTAGGGTTATTGAACAAACTTACACCAATGGTATTGGAGAAACATTTAGTAGCATCAGTAAAGAGGCTTTTGACGCAAAATTAAAAGAAAGCGAGTCTTACCTTGATCGAATTGCATCCAAGCTCCGGAATAAAGGTATTGACTGCAAAACCGTGGTTGCCCATGGACGGATTGTAGAAAAGATAATTGAGACTGCAAACACTGAAGATGTAGACCTCATCGCGATGACGAGTCATGGATATGGGGGGCTTACCCGCATTTTTTACGGTAGTGTTGCCGCCGGTATTTTGAACCGGGTAGATCGCCCGCTTTTTATCGTGCGGTCACGGTGGGCTGAATAAATAAAGTCTAAAAGATAACCGCGCAAATTTCCCTTTTGATTGAAACAGAGGAAGATCGGAAACACAGTCTTTTCCAACAAGCAGAATCTGGGAAGTGATCACCATCATTTTTACAAATAGGATCTGATCCAAGCAAGATATACCAGCCCGAATATGAATGCCACTATAAGAGCACAAACGCACAAATATACTATGATGTTATCGCTTTTGTTTTTGACTACTTTTTCCATGTTGCATTGTATTCCGCTGTTAGATAATTCTTCAAATGAAGATTGTATCTGACAATCAAACTCATAAAATTTCTTTCTGGGTCTTATCCATTTTATGTTCCCGGTTTTATTCAAATCCGCCATAATAGCTGTGATAACATTGTCATTGTTTGGTCCAATCCTTTCATTCAATGCGCCAATCAAATCATAGAGGCTGGTGGTGGTTACTTTTGCCCTGGAATTAGCCACATTATTTTCCAGCTCATTCATGGTCACTTTTTCACCGAGTTCGGATTTTCAGAAATGTAAACTTCGATAAAGACATCTACCTGGGTTTTAATGTGGTCCTTGATAAGCGTCAGCCGTCTCAGCCCCACGGTTTCGGTCTGCCAGGTTATTGAAAATGCATCTGCGGACGGATTACGTTTCAGGGCGACAAGTTGGCGGAGGTTAAGACGGATGGCATAAATGTATTTCTTTTTGGTGTCTAAATTCTCAATTTTTTCTTCCTTATCATCGAGCGATAAAAATGTTTTCTTGGCGGGCTCATAATCAGCAAATTGGAGCCTTACCTTCAAATAACCTTCAAATGCCGATTGATTCGAGTCTTCCTCGGCCAGAACTTGAATCCCGGCCTTTTGCAGTTGATGCTCGATGGATGATTGCAGAACGCTTTCAGACAGTCCCACCTTTTCAAGTTCAGCGCGCCATTCCGACTCCAGAGGGTGAACTTTTACAATTATCGATTGGATACCGCGAAGTGTGGCGCGGTCTCTAGCTCTATCATCGGCCTGACAAAATGAACCCAAAGATAAGAGAATAAAGAAAAGAACAATGAAAATATGGCATTGCAAATTAAAACGCATATGAAATACCCCTTTCTGTTGCCGCGCTTGCTATAAGGTTTACTATTGGTTTTCCGGGCTCTCCGATTTTTCCTCTTGTTTTTGTATTTCAATACCCATTTTTTTGATTGCATTAGCTGTCTCTTGACGGATTTTGCTTGCCAGTTCGGTAGTCTCCTTTTTCACTATCTCCAGTTTTTCTTTGAGCTCTTTGATCTCGGTCTGATATTCTATCTGACTGGTGCTCCGATTAAAGGTCATAACAGAAAAAATAAGGGCGATAATTGAGAAAATCAGAGCAAGTGTGGCCCGAAAGCCTCCCTTAACAATTTTAGTTGGTTCATTTCTTTCTTTCATTTTTCATTCCTTTTCCAAATAACTATTACTTTCTAGCTTTGCTTTCATGTTGATACTTTTTCTTGCGCCTGGGCATGGTCAATAACCAACCGGCAATAAATCCGATCGCCAGTGTGCCGAACAGCATCAATGCCCGTGACGTTGATATCGTCCATACCAGAAATCGGAATTCGACCACCTGAGTATTTTGAACGACAAAGATAAGAACTAAAGCGATCAGACATACAAAGATAATATTTCTGATCATAATAAACCTCCTTCTCGGACGGATGCATTATCTCTTTTGCTCGAAATTATGTTTCGAAAATTCAACACGGTTATCAAGATTTCCCAATTCGGTGTGATGCTTTTCAACCAGCTTTAAGCGCGATAACAGGCCTAGCCGATTGGCAATCTGGATGCTAAAATCCGGGCGGGCGTTCATTTCAAGAATTAAAGTCACCCTTTTCTTTTTACCAATGAGGTTGATTGCCGATGCGCCTACCCATAACTTCAAGGGTCTCTGTAACGACGACAAAGGCATGAGAATCGACTTTGCGAATCAGTTCTTTGAAGCGCGAAAGCTCTGTAAATGTAACAACCGTATACAGAATATGTAACGGTTGCCCGGAATAACCACCCTCTCCTTTAACGATGGTCACACCCCGCTGCAATTTGTCCATGATTTGACGGGAAATCTCTTTCCATTGAGGGGAGATGATCATTATGGCTTTACGCTGGTTGAAGCCGATGACAACCAGGTTAACGAAGTATGCATTGATAAAGAAGTAAATCAATGTGTACAACACGAGATCCATCGGCAGGCGATACAGCGCGATGATCAGCAATATGGCGTGGAATGTCATCACGGTGGTTCCCGGCCGTATGGAGAATCGCTTAAATAAAATGATTGAAAGAACGTCCAGACCGCCGGCGGAACCCAGAGATCTCAAAATTATACCCGACCCAATTCCCGTGATAATTCCGGCTGCCAGCGCATTGAGAACCATATCTTCGAGGGGGAAAGCCGGATACGGCCAGAATATGACGGCTGAAAAAATAATCATCCCGGCCAGGCTATACCAGAAGAAACGTTTACCCACGAAAATCCAGCCGACGACAAACAGAGGTATGTTCAGCAGGAAATAGATAAATCCGATCGGCAGTGACGGAAAGACATAATGACCGAGGAGAGCCAGTCCGGTTAAGCCACCGGCCAGAAATTGTTTGGGAACCAGAATGCCTTTAATGGCAATTGCGCAAAGGACGCTACCTACAGAAATCAGCAATAGATTCCATAATACGACTGATATGAATTTAAACTCTTTCCTTGTAAAATTTTTGAGTGACATTTCAATTTTCATTTTAATTCAAATCCTAGTCCGGGTTTTTGCGTTGGATAAAGAATGCCTTTTCTTAAAATAACAGCGCCCCGGGCGGGATCGTCCAGAAGATCCAGATGGCCGTCCAGATCCGCATATAACACATTGGGCCGCGCCAGCGCGAAGTGTAAACCGGCGGCTATGCCTAACGCCGATTCGTCCATGCATCCCACCATGGCTTCAAGGTTGGCGGCGCGGGCGACAGCATTTATTCTTGTGGCCTCGGTGATACCACCAACCTTCATCAGTTTTATGTTGACCATGTCTACATGTTCTCTTCGGGCCAGTCGAAAAACATCCCGCAGATTCATGATGCTCTCATCGGCCATCACCGGTATTGGTACGCCATCGGTGA
>JASFIU010000285.1:0-6398 GCA_050122495.1 Desulfobacterales bacterium
AAGGGTGCGGTTGGTTTCGTTGAGCATCTGGAACTTCCTGACAGTATAATCATCCCATAGATCTTGTGCCATTCTGTCAACCGGGGAGATTTTAAAATGTTTTAATGGATCCGTCTCGCGAGAGTCAAATCGACGCAGCTGCTCTTCTTTAGAAACCGAGAAGAAAAATTTGAACAATTTAATCCCATCCTTGACGATCATCTCCTCGAGCATGGGAACATCTTTTAAAAAGCGTTTGTTTTGCTCATCGCTGCAGAATCCCATGACAGGTTCAACCATGGCGCGATTATACCAGCTGCGATCGAAAAGCACGATCTCACCGGCCGCCGGCAGATGTTGGATATACCGTTGAAAATACCATTGGGAGCGCTCCTTGTCGTTGGGTGCCAAAAGAGCCACGACCCGTGTGCCCCGGGGATTGAGGTGCTCCGTAATCCTTTTGATCGTACCGCCTTTTCCGGCAGCATCCCGCCCTTCAAATAACGCCACGATACGCATTCCTTCATTCTTGACATGCTTTTGCATTTTTAACAGTTCGATCTGCAGCTTGTGCAGTTCTTCTTCGTAACTGAGGGTGAATTTTTTGACCCAAACAGCCTGACGGCTTTTCGTTTCTGGTTTATCTTTATTCTTAAAGGCGGTGTGCTCAGATAATTTCTTCTTGAGCTTTTTGGGCTTTTCATCATTTTTAGTTTCTGTTGCTTTGTTAGCTTTAGGCGCACTTTTTTCCATTGCCGTAATTTTTTTTGATTTTTGTGTTTTATGACTTTTAGGTTTGGATTTTTTATTGTTCCCCTTTTTCATCATTGCCCCCTATTTTTACAGGTAAACATAAAATTCAAGCGTGATAAAATTAGTGGTTGATAATCCCGGGTTTATACCAGGGACTTTCCATATTTTTTACGCTGGGTTTTCATTATCTTTACTTCGCGATCACCCGGAATAACAATATCCGGATCCAGGGAAAAATCCAGTTTGCGGTTTCTGCCTCTGTAACGCACCCGGTTAAGGATGACCTTCATGGTTTCCCGCCGGGCCAGATGCTTATCGTCTGATCGAATGACGTACCATGGCGATTTTTTGGTATGCGTCTTTTTTAATAGCATGAATTTTTTTTGGGTAAATTCATCCCACAGGTCCTGGGCCTGCAAATCCACTTCGGAAAGCTTCCATTGCCGCAAGGGATCGTTCTTTCTTCTATCAAAGCGCCGCGCCTGTTCTTCTTTGCTTACCGAAAAATAGAGTTTGAGCAGAATGGTCCGGCCTTCATCTTCGATAAAATTTTGCTCGTAGGTATTCACTTTTTTCATAAAGCGGCTATATTGCTTCTGCGTACAAAATCCCATCACCGGCTCCACCAGAGCTCTATTGTACCAGCTGCGGTCAAATAAGACAATTTCTCCGGCATAAGGAAAATGTTCAATATAACGTTTGATGTGCAGTTCTGTTTTCTGGTATTCATTGGGCTTGCCCAGTGCCACCACATGATATCTTTTTTCATTCATATAACGGGTTACCCGGCGGATGGTCCCGCCCTTGCCCGAGGCATCACGTCCATCGAAAAGGATGACCATTTTTTTCCCGGTCCGTTCCAGATGGCGCTGCATTTTGATAAGCTCCGCCTGATAGGGTTTTAACTCCTCGGAATTGTAAAATTTCTCCAATACCGCCTTTACAATTTCCTCTTTGTCCTTTTTTTTGAGAACCTTTAGGATCTTTCGAAAGCGTTTGTCAGGCGTCACGCAGGTAACTTCCGATTCGACCTTCTCTAAAGCATCTTTGATTTTCTGGGTCGAACCTGCCGCTGCCTCATCCGTATCTGCTTGCCGGTTTTCTGGTATATCGGTGGTTTTCATAGCGATACTGAATCTTTCCTTTTAAAATTATTCTGCTAAATCTATGTTGAGCGTAGTATATCGCTGCAATCAATTTAATTTTTTTCCTGCTCTAAACATTTTAGCATAAATATTCGGCAGTTTTTTTTCCTTCAGCCCCCTGACCACTTTTTCCACCGCATAGGGGATTCGAAAATGTTCTACTCCTATTTTACCGGAAGAAACCTTAAGAATTGCAAAAGAAGTCCGCGGATCTCCGTCAAACATGCGCCCCACACTGCCGGGATTGACAAAATGTACCCCATCGACGATTTTGTAATATGGTACGTGTGAATGACCCATAATCTGAACCTGATAGGGTGAGCCCTTTGCGAGTTGCTGGAAACGGCTTTCAGGGGCAGATGGAACCAGCTCTTCATCCGGATCTTCAAGAGTCCCGTGGAATATCCCGATGCGCAAACCGCCTACCTTAAAATCCGTTTGTTCGGGTAGAGATTTCAGATAGGTGATGTTTTCAGGTTCTAAATTTTCAGAAGTCCAAAAGTACATCACTCGTTTTTCTTCTTTGGTTGGTTTTTTTATTTTCTTGCCGTTAAGAATTCGCAATGTTTTAAGATCCGTATTCCCCAATATGCAGATGGCTTTCTTGCGCTTGCGAAACCATTCTATCGTTTCATTGGGAAAAGTGCTGTAAACGGTGAAATCTCCGGTGTTCACAATCCGATCGAAACGGTCCGGCTTGATATACTTGCCGATAGCTTTTAAAGCCGGATAATTTGCGTGTATGTCCCCCAGTAAGAGTATTTTCTTCATTAAGAGCTCTTCTTGAGCATCTTAGAAAGCGACTGGATTTCCTGAGATACTTTTTGATATTTTTTCTTCTTGGGCTTTTTGCCCACGTTTTTCAAGGTTGCGCTCAACGCATCGGTATTTTTGATGATATTTTTGGTCGCCTTTTTGGAAAGCTTCCCCGGGTTATTATTCAACCCATTCAGATGGGCTTTGAGCGTTTTGGCCCTTTTCTTAAAATCGATATACAATTCCAAGTATTTCTTTTTGTCCAGGGGTTTTAAATTTTCATTGGCCTGTTTCAAACGTCTGTTGAGAAGTTTAATCTGTTTGCGTAAATTCGGGTCGAGAACCGTAGCCTTCTTCTTTTTAGCGCCAGCGGCTTTCGTGGGCTTTGAGGTTTTTGATGCCTTTGCGACTTTCGGGGTCGGCCTCTGGGGTTTTGCCTTAATCGATTCCGCCGCCGCGGACTTAATTAATTTTGCATAATTTGCACCGATGCTTTTGACCTGCGCCAATTTTTCCAGCGAAATTTCAGAAAGCTGTTTGATGGTATTAATCCCCGCCCCGTAAAGCAGCTTCATTCGTAGAGCACCGACATATTTCACCTGGGTAAGATCATCCTTTTTCATGATTATCTCCTTTTGTAATTGCCAAATTCATGAACCGGTTAGAATGCCGCTAAAAACAGCCAAGCCCCATAATGTTGAACGCCGTAAGACATTAAAAAGGTCGTGACCAGAAATCTATCGGATTGCCGATCCATTCAGGCTTGGTGACGTTTGGCTCAAAAAGTATCGTCGATATGGAAGATGATGAGCAATAATGTGCGCAGAATGTGTCGCTGGAAATATTCCTCTATTGTGGTGCACTGGCGCCGGCTTTCGGTCCCTTTGAACAAGCCATTAGAGCCGGGGAGGAATCGTGTTTTTGAACCAACAGTTCTTTATATAGATACCGATCAAAAATTGTCAAGCTGAAACCGGCTGATCAAATTTGTTTAAAATTAAAACTGTTGCATGCGGTGTTATCGAAAATTATGGAAAGGGGTTCAACGCCAGTTTAACACCGGATTTCACATCTAAATCTAATACATTAATGCGCTCAACCCCCGCTAAAATGAGCGGGATTTCACATCTGAATTTAATATATTAATGTGCTCAAAAGGCGCTAGAAACTAATTGAAAATACAAAACCGGCTTTTAGGGCATTAGCTCTTGTTCGAGGGTAAGGCGTGAGCCGTTTCGAAAGCGGAGCGTACACGTAAGTACGTGAGCATTTTGAAACGGATCACAACGCAGCCATCGGGCAAGAGATGATGCCCTAAAAGCCGGTTTTATTCTGGGAGCCGGACGACTAGAACCGGCATCTTGGATCTTCGAATCACCCGCCGCGCGGTGCTTCCCAGCATGGCATCCGCCAGGGTCCCCTGCCCGTGGGTGCCCATCACGATGAGATCGCAGTTTCGTTCTTCAGCGTTTTTTATGATCTCTTCAACCGGATTCCCTCTTTCGACAATAATATCATCGGTGATAAAGCCTTTGCCCTCCTGCCCTTCTTTTACGGTCTCACTGAAATGGTGCAGCGCCTCCTGGACAGCCTGATGCTCTCTTCTTTTTCCGATCAGGGCTTCTTTGGCTTCTTTAAAATGCTGCGCTTTGATTTCTTCCCATCGTTCCGCACTGATGTATCCGATGACATTTTTATCCAGAAGATCAGAGACTTCGGGCAACACATGAATAATGGTAATGGCCGCCTTATAAAGATTGGCCAGACTCACCGCGTAGGCAAAGGCATAGCGGGCATTTTCAGAAAGATCCGTTGCATAAAGTATTTTTTTAACTTCAACTTTGGGAGGTATCATTTTTCCTGCCTCTTGGTGGATTAAATTATGGTTTTTAGCTGGCCGGCTCTTTTTTAAACTTGCCTTTCAAGGACTTAAGCCAGATTCCGCTCAAAATCCATGAATAGGCATACGTACCAAAAAGAATCAGCACAAACGCTTTAATGATATCCCAAGCGCTGCCGTTTAAAGAGAAACCCGGGACATACCCGAATAAAAACGGTCCCAGATACAGAAACTTGGCAAATTTAAAAGAGGTAAAAGCCGTTTTCCACATATTGGCCTTGGCAATCGTGGCGCCTGCAAAGGCGGCAATGCACACCGGCGGCGTTATATTGGAATCCTGTGACAGCCAGTAAACGATCATATGGGCCGCGATTTCATTGACCCCCAGGTGGATTAGCGCCGGTACCGCAACAACGGCTGTGATGAGGTAGGCGGCGGTGACCGGGACCCCCATCCCCAGTACCAGGGACGCCAGGGCAATAAACAAAATCGTTAAAACCAGAGAACCACCGGCAAGTTCGATCACAATATCGGCAAAGGTGAGCACCAGTCCGCTGTAAGTGAGCACGCCGATAATAATGCCGATGACCCCCACGGTGGCCCCGATCTTGAGGCTGTTTTCGGCACCGGACCGGGAGGCTTCCACAAAGCTTATCAGTTCGGCTTTGATATCCGCTCCTCTGGATCTCCGGAAAAGGATCACAATGACGGAAAAAATCAACCCGTAGAGCACCAAAAGCCTGGCTGAAAATGCTTTTTCAAAAAAAGCAGTACCGGCCTCACCCATCATGGGTTTGAGGATCCAGGGTAAAATCAATCCGCCAACGACCAGAAAGGCCGCAATCCAAAATATCGTTAGATCGATTCGGGTGTCTTTGGCTTTGAAGCTAACAGCAACACAGGTGGCCAGTCCCAGGATGGCGGAGTAGGCTGGCGAAAAACCGGTCAGCATAAAAATGGTAATGACGACCAAGGGTAGTATGAAAGGCCATTGTTTTTTCAGAATTTCCATGGCGCTGTGTTCACTTTTTTCGCCCTTGATATTATGAATCTTGGCCTCGTAGTGCACCATGATAAACACGCTGAAGACATACATAAGCGCTGGGAAAATGGCGACCAGCATGATTTTAGAATAAGGAACCCCGGTGAGCTCGGCCATGATAAAGCCGCCGGCGCCCATGATGGGGGGCATAAACATGCCTGATATGGAGGCCGCCGGCTCGATTCCGCCGGCCACGTGGGGTTTGAACCCGGCCTTTTTCATCATGGGGATCGTAAAAGCGCCGGTGGAAACCGTGTTGGCGATGGCGCTTCCTGAAATGGAACCGAAAAGACCGCTGGCGATAACCGAAACTTTGGCGGGTCCGCCGATTCTGTGACCCACAGCGGCCAGGGGATAATCGATGAAAAAGCGCTGAGCGCCGGACTTTTCCAGGAAAGCCCCGAAAAGGACAAATAAGATCACATAGGTGGCCAGAACATTAGCCATAATGCCGAACACACCGTCGCTTTTGTAGAAGATGCTGGTACACACCGCCGGAAAGGTATCACCCGCATGGGCAAAAAGATCGGGGGCCAGGTAACCATAGACAGCATAAATCAACATCAGCGCCCCGATGACCACAAAAACATTGCCCACCACCCGCCGGGCCAGCTCGATTCCGATGAGAACCCCGATCATCGCCACGAACATATCGAAGGGCGTCTCGGCACCGGTGCGGTAGTTGATGGCTTCAAAATAAACGATCCAGTAACCGACGCTAAAGATGGAAAGAAAGATCAGCAGGTAGTCGACGTAGCGCAGCCAGCGGTTTTTGGATTTATAGAGCAGAAAGACGAGAACGTAAGTGATGATAACGTATATACCCCGGTGATACTGGGTGGCGGCAGGTCTCGCAATAGCAGAATAGGAGTAAAAAAGAACC
>JASFIU010000286.1:0-6385 GCA_050122495.1 Desulfobacterales bacterium
ACGGGTCAGTGGTTCGCGGGCCAATACATCCATCAGGATGATGCGGTTATCTCCGCGCCAGATTATGGATGCTTTAACAATGATAAGATATTTTTCATTCACTAAAAAGCGTTCTTTGCGCAAGCTTTGTTCAAAAGTCCGATCTTCCGCGATGCGGGAATAGGATAAATAAAGGGGAATCGAAATCAGTACCAGGAAGATAAATACGACCACCAGGCTGGCTTTTCTGCGCACGACCGCCGAATAGCCCAGCACCCTAAAGGTAAAGGTGGCCGCTATAATAATGCCGACCAGGTTGGTCGAAAAGAGCAGATAGGCCTGGTAAAAGAAATAAAAATCCCATCGTCCAATGCCGATTCCGGCAACTGCCAGCGGCGGTACCAACGCCACGGCAATCGCAACCCCGGCCAAGCTCTGGATTATTTCCCTGAATGACTTGGAGCAGGCCGCAGCGATCCCCGAAATGATGGCCACGGCAAGATCCAGCAACGTCGGATTCAGGCGGGCCAGCATTTCTTCCGTAACCGGTTTATAGGGAAATAAAAGCGTAATCAGGGCTGATGACAGCAGGGCGATTAAGATGCCAATAATGATCTTTCCGATCGAGTTTTTAAAGAGCTCAATATTGCCCCGCAGTATGCCCATGGATAGGGAAACGATAGGCGCCATCAGGGGGGCCAATAACATGGCGCCGATAATCACGGAGGCGCTGCTTAAATAAAGCCCCACAGTAGCCAGCATGGTACTGAGTACCATGAGGACAATATAGATACCGTTAATACGGGCATCATCCCGCAGGTCTGTGTAAAGGTCATAGAACCGCTCATCCGAGGCATAGGAGAAAAAAGGGATTCTCTTTTGCTGTTTGACTTTGAGCAGTTCCTTCTCTGTAGGCAGGTTTCCGATGTCAATTCTTTCTCTGATCTCCGCACTGCTCCTGCTTTCTTCCTGTAAACTTTTGCCGACATTGATCCGCACCGCTTGCGTTATGGTTTCACAGTGCAGCGGCGTTTGAGTGGTGTTTTGATCATCGATGATGACATCCAGCCGGGTATTGGGCTCGATATCGAGCTGAGGACTTCTGATATAACCAATGGAGCTGGGCAGTTTTTTAAATTTTTTAGAAGATCTGAGGGCCTGTCGCAGTAACCTTGCATACGCAATAATCGAAATGGGCGCAGAAATAACCAATGATGCCATCCCGTCCATGTTAGAATGATCATGGGAAATTAATCGGGAGGCAAAACTTCCTTTGGCATGTTGCAGAATCATACATCCGCTCGCGGCGGTATCGATCTCCTGCTTGCCGGCTGTGCCGAATTTAAAGGTATAAAGTCTGAATCCAACAAATTTTCTCAAGGCGTTAAACAATACCCGCATCCAATTCGCTTTGGCCGGGGTATCTAAAAACGGGATGCGACCAATGGCGGCCTTAAACATCACGATTTCCCCATTACACAAGATTAAATCCAGGGCCTTGCCATCCTGACGCAACGCCAGTTCTGCGGCAGCGGACGGATTTTTGGGAAGGTCATAAAATTTGATCAGATGTTTTTGCTTTTTAGTGGGGATGATACCGATGCTGAAATGGTATTTCATGGCCAGATGCAAAATCTGTTTGATGACATCAAGGGATCCGGCAACCACAACATGGCCAACTCCCTCAAGCTGCTCCTGCGGATTTTGCATTAAGGCATCAAATTCAACCGGGGTGATCCGGGTGCCCACAGAATTGTTTTGCACCGCTTTGATGAGGCGGGTCGTATCTTGAGTGTGCACAAACAGGGCCGAAGTCACATAGTCGGTCATCACGCACCCCCCCTCAGGAGCTTATAACACGTCCGTATCTCTGAAGAATGTTTAGCTGGCCAACTAAACCAAAACAATTTAGATCCCGGAGTCTGAATAAACTCCGGTGTTGGGATGATATAGTCAGGAATGATAAGCCCTAATTGAATGCTGACACGGGAACCTATTCCCAGATCATTGTGGGCCGTCTTGGTTTCTTGTATAAAATTTATTTGGAGGAAATGCAATGCCGCGCCGTGTCATGGAAGATATAACGGCGACTCGATAAATGTCAATTCTAATCTTTATCTTTCTGACCCCTCGAACATAAATGAACCCCTCTTCCAGCCGGTAAGGCGAGAAGAGGGATTTCAATCCGCATACATAGTTATCCAGTCACCGGATGGCTTTCGCCGTAGCTCTTGACTTTGTAGACTTTGCATTGAAAGGTGCGCAGCGGCCAGGAGCCCAGGGCTTCATCGCATTCCGCCTCGGCGCTCGAGGTGCAGACGTTGATGTTGGACACCCACACGCCGTGCAGCCAGGGTTCCTCGCCCGGCATCTCCGGATACCACCATCCATGCTGGCCGTGCACCACACGGGGATCAATGCCGTCGAAGATCTGGACTTTTTGCATGACGCGGCCATGCTGGGTTTCGATCCAGGCCCAATCCCCATTGTCGAGTCCCAGATCTTTGGCTGTGTCGGGATGGATCTGCATGGTGGCCCACGGATATCGCTTGCGCAGCTTGTCGATCTGGCGATGCTCGGAGTGAAAGAAGGGGTGGAAGCGACCGCCGGTGATCAGGATATGCGGATACTTTTCAACCAGTTCCGGAGCCCGCTCGGGACTCTCCGGGGGCTCTTGATAATAGGGCAGGGGATCGTAACCCAGCTTTTCCATGACCGTCGAGGAAAGCTCGATTTTTCCGGTGGGCGTTCCAAAACCGCCCATCTTTTCATATTTTTTATATTCCCATTTTTCGGGTTCCACGCGGCCGATTTTAAGCAGTTCCTTAAACGTCAATCCCATGGGTTCCAGCCGATAATCATAATACGCTTCCACGGTCTCCCAGGGCCAGTGCTCTTCTTGCCCCGTTCGAATCCCCAATCCGCGCCAGAAGTCAAAGTCGGTGCGGCGGTCATGTTTGCCCGGGATGGTGGGGGGCACCGCGGCCTCGCCGGCCACGATCACCGGAGTGGTGTTATGGAAATTCCACAAAAAGTCGCGTTCCTGCCACATGGCCGCCGGCAATACATAGTCTGCCAGCTGGGCGCTGGGCGTCATGAAATAATCCACTACCACATAGAGATCCAGGCTTTTCAGAGCTTTGTGGACCAGTTTGGTATTGGAGATGGTGACCATGGGGTTTGATGACAGTGTGATCAAAGCGCGCACCGGATATGGATCGTTGTAGGCAATGGCCTTGTAGAGCGATGGTGCCGGCGCCATGCAGGTATAGCCGAACATGTCACAGCGTTTGCCCCAGACGCGCTCCACATTGCTCTGAACCATTTCATATCCTGGCCAGGAATAGAGTTTGAATTGATTCCCCAGGATTTTTTCACGCTGCTCTACGGGAAGGGCTTCGGGCATTTCGATCTGATGTTCGGTGATGAACGGCGCCGGACCTAGCAGTTCCTCGCCGCCCTTTACGTCCACGTTGCCCACAATGGCAGAGATGATATGCCGCGCGGCGATGGCACCGTAAGAATTGGGCTGGTGGGCTACCCCCATGCCCTCCATGGCACAGGAAGGCGTTTCGGTGGCGAACATGCGGGCCGCCGCCTGAATCTGGTCGGCCGGCACCCAGGTGATCTCGGCCACCTTGTCGAGGGGATATTCTTTTGCACGTTGCGCCAGGGCATCAAATCCGTGGCACCATTTGGTGACAAACTCCTTGTCGTAGAGCTCTTCCTCGATAATGACATTGATCATGCCCAGCAGCAGGGCGCTATCCGTGCCCGGGCGCAGCTGGAGCCATAAATCGGCCGCTTCGGCCGATTCCGAACGACGGGGATCGATGACGATGAGTTTGGCGCCTTTTTTCATCCCGTTTTCGATTCCTTCCCAGATGGTCTGGTGGGAATGGGGCGGATTGCGCCCGATGAGCATCACGCAGCGGGTATTCTGGAGCTTTTCGATATGCATCCAGTACGGCCACCACCCAAAAAGAGTGGTGGCGACCACCGCTGAATTGCCATGGCAGATCTGGGCCTGGCCACACTGATTGGGGCTGCCGAAAAGATTCAGAAAGCGTGAATTGAGCTCTTCATAGGTGCGGCTGGTGCCGGCGGTAACTCCCAGCGTCTCGGCGCCGTACTGATCCTTGAGAGACTGCAATTTGGCGGCAATCTCGTCCAGGGCCTCGTCCCAGGTGATCTGCTGCCACTTGTTTTCGCCCTTTTCACCCATCCGTTTGAGGGGATAATTCAAGCGGTCCGGGTGGTAAAAACGCTCTAAATCCGAGGCCCATTTGCGGGGGCACTTCTTAATGGGCGAGGTGCTGACATTGACAATCTGATTATCTTCCACCTCGAGTTCGAGGCGGCAGCGCGGCTTGCAGCGAAAGCAGATGGTATGCTTGATTTTCTTGGCCATTTTTCTAACCTCCCACGGTAAGAATTTAGTGAACTAAAGTTGTGAGTGATCTAAAGTGACTAAAGTTAAGGAATTCTGTTATTTATAGAATAGATGGAACAAAGCGAAACCATAACTCTAGGCACTTTAGCTCACTTTAGGCATTTTAGGCACTTCTTGATGGAATTTTATGAAGGTGAGGGCGTTGGAAGTCAACTTATATGATTTTATAAGATATATAAGTTTTTCTTATAGAAGTGAGATCTGAAACATTGGAGTGTTGGCGTATTGGGGTAGTGGAATAATTGATTGGATGATATAAAAAAATTATTGATATATAAAAACAATATTTTAAATTTAATAAAATGAAGTGATGGATTAATATTATTTAACCGGCTCAATACCTATGCAACAACCTCAAACTGCCTGCGGTGGATAAGAATTTGCCAATATAGGTTGATATAAGTTGATATCGAAATGATTGCAATACGGGTGGCATTTCGAAAGCAGCAGGAAAGAAATATTTTTGTCGAGGTTTTTGCTTTCTTCATCGAGGGTATCAAAATTGCCGCCCCCTTTTGAGATAATCAGATCGGCTTGACGAACCAAATCGTTGACCTCACTTGAGCATCTGTTCAACAGGGTGCCCGGTAGGGGACCGTCGATGCCGTTTTGAATAACGGCTGCGACCTTATCGAGGCCAACTGATTTTGCTTCCTTTAGGGTGGCGTCATTCAAAGTGGGCACACTTCTAACCACAAAAGTAATCTCGGGTTGATGTATTTTTTGGATAGTTTCAATCAATAATTTGTCGAATACGATTTCACCGGCGTTATCCCCGAAAATCAATAAATGCTTACTTGCCATTAGCTGCTGTCTGAATTGGGAATAATTCTTATCTGAAAGCGGCACCTTTACTTTTTCTGAAATTGAGTTTTCAATGGTAATAGAGGTGTCCGCCACCATCAGATCCATCGAGTTTCCCAGTATGGATAGCTTGACCGCCATATAAATGGGGTCGGGGGCTGCATTCACCATTTTTTCCAAATACGGGTATAAATCCAGAATCTTTTTATTTTGAGCGGATTTTTCTGATGAAAACGGGTCCTCTGTACCCATCTTTTTTACAATTTTTCTCCAAATATCTTCGATGACTTCCACGCTGGTGGTATCCCAATCGAGGCCGTGCAATGCCGGGTTTTTAAGAATATCGGTATATAACGCCTTAAGCGAGTCCTCATCGAGGGGAAGTTTTCGAAGTGATGTGATTGTCATTTTGAGTATGCAAGGGATACAATCCGGTCTGAGTAGCATATTTTTATCCTTATTGGATTTTCCAAACCCCGCCATGGCGGGACTTTGCACGAGAATCCACGGTTCCACCGCCTTGTTTCCAACGATTGGGGCACTCCGTGCCCCGCCTTTACCGCCTATGGCGGTAACATCCATGCCACCCGCTTTGCGGTTGGTCGTTGACTCCAGATGCAACTGCCGTTTACTGGGCCTGGGAGATTTTTTCCGCCGCTATTCTGGTTTTCAAAATGCTCACATCGTCCGCTTCAACGAGATCAACGGCTTTTACATCACAGAAACGGACGCATTGGGGATCACCGTCGCAGAGGTCGCATTTGAAGACCTTTTTATCGATGACGTTGTAGTTCATGGCCCCAAAGGGGCAGACAGCCACACAGGAACGGCAACCGATGCAGGTATCGTAATCAACCATCACCCTGCCCAGGCTGTCATCTTTTGTGATGGCCTGCACTGGACAGACATTCAGGCAGGGTGCATCCTGGCACTGCTGACAGGCCATGGGGATATAAAGGCCTCGATCCTCCCACTTGACAACTCTTATGCGGCTTCTTGCGGGGTTGGAACAACCGTCATGCTGAACGGCGCAGACGAGTTCGCAGGTTCGGCATCCGGTGCATTTCTGATAATCTATATACAAGGCTTTAGCCATGGTTTTCCTCCGATCTAATTGAGCGCAAACGCTCAATTAGGTGTTATTTGTTA
>JASFIU010000287.1:0-6361 GCA_050122495.1 Desulfobacterales bacterium
CCTGCTGGGTGGCGTTCTCCGAGAGCATCAGCAACGCCGGATCACCGCTGAGTCTCACCAGAGCGAAAATAACGACCGAGAGAATCAAAAGCGTAACCACAGTCTGTAAAATTCTTATGGTGATATATCTTTGCATGAGTTATTCTCAGTTGCGGGTTAGATTGAATTAGAGATTTTTAAGGATGCAATAAGGCTCCTTGCTCAGCGGACCCGACCTGGGCGCCGTACAATCCCAGAAAGCCCGTCTTGATTCGAGCCGGCGGTGCTGTCCAGCCGGACAATCGCTTCTCAAGCTGCGCGGCCGAAATTTTGATCTCCAAAGTCCGCTGGGGAATATCAATCCGGATATAGTCACCATCACGGACCACCGCTATTGGTCCGCCGACCATGGCTTCAGGGGACACATGCCCTATGCAGGGGCCATAAGTGGCTCCTGAAAAACGTCCGTCAGTAACGATGGCTACCGATTTGCCGAATCCCATCGCCGAAAGGGCCAAGGGACCGAGTAAAAACTCGCGCATTCCCGGCCCCCCTCTGGGGCCCTCATAGCGCAAAACGATAACATCCCCGTGCTGAATCTTGTGATCCCATATGGCCGCCATCATCTCCTCTTCTGAATCGAACACCCGTGCCGGTCCCTCATGGACCATCATTTCGGGCGTCACCGCCGATGTTTTGACCACAGCACTGCCAGGTGCCAGGTTACCTCGCAGAATCGCAATTCCACCGTGGGCGGCCAGGGGACTTTCCACAGGCCGTATGACCTCGGTATCATAACACCTGGCACCCGAGATATTCTCCCCTAGACTATTTCCGGTCACGGTCAGGACATCGACATCCAACAGGGGTGAGAGCGTCTTGAGAAAAGCTGATATTCCACCGGCCCGGTCAAAATCAGTCATGAGATATTCACCGCTCGGTTTGACATTGGCGATAAAAGGAACCTCTCGTCCGATGGTGTCGAAATCATCGATTTTGAGCGCCAAATGCATCTCATGGGCGAAAGCCAGCAGATGGATGACACAGTTGATTGATCCCCCCAGGGCCAGCAAGGCTTTGACCGCATTTTTTAAGCTGCCCTCCGTCACGATGTGGGAAGGCAAAATTCCTTTCTTGAGCAGACGCATGACCTGGCGCCCGCTTTCAAATGCTAGATGCTTCTTGCGGGCATCAACGGCATGTGCAGCAGCACAACCCGGCAAAGACAGACCCAGAACTTCAATCAGACAGCTCATCGTATTGGCAGTCGCCATCATCATGCACGAACCCGGCCCCGGGCAGGCCCGTTGCTCGATGTCTAAAAACCGGGCAGCGTCAATCTGTCCTTCACGGTAATCTACGGCTGCGTTGCGCGCATTTGTGCCTGTCAAGGGTTCTCCGGTTTCGCCATCGAAGCCCGGTTGCATGGGTCCGCCGGTCAGTATCACCGTCGGTAGATCGAGACGTGCCGTCACCATAGCCAGCGCGGGTGCGATTTTATCACAGGAACCGATCAACACCAGGCCGTCAAACCGATTGGCCTCCACGGAAATTTCAATGGAATCGGCAATTAAATCTCGACTTGGCAGAACCCGTTTGTTGCCTTCATGACCGCAGGCGAACCCGTCACACAGGGCAATGGTATTCATCTCAAAGGGTAAGCCCCCGCTCGAACGAATCCCCGATTTGACAAACGCGGCCAGTTCGCGCAGGTGGGCATGCCCGGGATGAAATTCACTCCAGGTATTGATAACCCCGATAAAGGGCTTGTGCATTTCATCGCCAACGATTCCCAAAGACCACAAAAAACTCCGGTGCGAGGCGCGGTCATCCCCTTTGGTAATCCAGTTGCTGCGATGTTTTAAGTCCATAGCCGGGAACCGATCCTTTCTATCGGCAAACGCGTGCCAGGCTCAGAATCCATGATGGATTTCATTGCCTTGCCGGCCGTTCAGTTATTTTGATGTTTAGGGGCCCGAACGGTAAGCGCCCGAGGCCCCTTTTATAATGGTGGTTTCCGGTTATTCTTTCCCGATATAATCCCACCGATAAGAGCCGACGCCTTTACCCATTCCCCACTGGGGCACATTCTTACCGACGGCATACAGCTCATGCGTGGTGCAGATACCGGTTCCATAAAAATTTTCAAGGACATAGTCCATCATTTTCTGGCCGGCTGCGATGTATCCTTCGGTGGTGGTCTGTTTACCGTGTTCGGTGATCAAGGCATCCATCTTGGGGTCCGATTTGTGGCTGTACAATGCCTTTGAGCCGTACATATTGAGCCACGAATAGGCCGGGCGGTTGGGCCAGGCCAGTATGAAGGCGGCCGGCCCGGGAGGCTGTCGTTTATTGGTCCAGACCGGTTTGAAGGCGCTGTAATCCATTTCCAGCAATTTTACTTTCACCCCGATGGCTTCCCAATAACCGGCCATGGCTTCACAGATCAGCTTGGTTTCGGGCAGCTTCGTCACAAAAGAGTAAAGGTGCATGGTGAATCCATTGGGATAACCCGCTTCGGCGAGTAGCTTCTTGGCGGTTTGCGGATCATAGGGTGTGGGCGGATAGGGTTTGTATTCTATGGCCCACGTCATCATGGAAATGGCAGATCCCACTAAGGTGCCCTGACCCATAAGAATCTGGTCAATAATCTCTTTTTTGTTGAGAGCGTAAATCAAGGCTTGCCGCACTTTCTTTTTGTGAGTGGCAAATTCCGGTTTTCGATCCTGAAGCCACATCATTCCCACAAAAAGACCGTCTTTTTTTTGTTGAATCTTGAAACCCGCGTCGGTCAGACTCTTGGCTCGGGCGAGGCTTACGGCAATACAGTCAAGCTCTCCGGATCGCAGGGCGGCATCCCGGGTGCCCTCTTCAGGCATTAGTTTATACGTCAAATATTTGTATTTGGGTACACCAATCCGCCAGTGATTGTCCTGGGCAACAAATTTGATATGGACGCCTTCCTTCCATTCCAGGAATTTGTAAGGGCCTGAACCAATCGGATGGGACATGAAATGTTCATCGCCTTTGGACTCGAGGTAATTTTTAGGTTGAACCATACCCTCGGTGCCGCTTAACATGCTCAGATAGTATAAAAAGATCGGCCAGGGCTCCTTTAGGCGGACGATGACCTTGTCAGGTGCAGCGGTCTCCACAGCAACCACCTTTTTCATAAAATCCGAACGGGCCAGAGCATTATTCTTCTTGGTTCCGGCCTGCTCGATGGTGTACTTGACATCTGCATTGGTCAGCGCATCGCCATTGTGAAACTTAACGCCATCCCGGATGTAAAGGGTCCATGTTAGCAAGTCCGCTGATGTCTCCCATTTATAGGCCACGCCTTGCTTAGGATCGAATTTTCCATCTTTATCGACACCGATGATATAATCATACATCGGTTCAATATACTGCTTGCGGTAAATGGTTGCCCAGATGGGGTGGAAGGTTTGATCGTATAGGGTAGGCAAACCGATCCGCAGTTCTCCTTGGGGTTGAGCAAAAATCGGCGGGCTCCAACAGACAATTAGTGCCAGTAAACTTAAGCCGAGAATTAGCTTTTTCATCTTTCCCTCCTTTTTTTAAGATTAAGAGAATAGAAAAAACTCGGTGAAACTAAGGGCGAATAAATGATTTCTTTATCACCTCCTTATGTTGGATATTGTTCGATGGTGGATAGATGTCAAACCTTTGCCTCTGTCTGCTACGATATATCTCCTTTAACAAGACATATCACGGATCTCGAGAATGACCCCTGCAGGCGATTCAGTGTCAAAATAGCAATAGCCCGTACCGTCTTCCCGCCTGCCGCGTGCGAGCTCTTTCAGGCCTTGCGCCATAGCATCTTTTTCAGCCTGGTCGATGTCTTCCACCAGGAACCCAAGGTGCTGGACGCCCTGGCCCTTAATCTCCATAAACTCCTTGTAAATAGATTCGCCTTCGATGTGCTGCACCAATTGCAGCACGACAGGTCCCAATTGTGCCTCTCTGATGATTATATTGTCGGAGATGGGCTTACCCCGCACGGTTTTAGTTTGAATGGTGTGGCCCGATGGAGTTACAAAAGGACCTATGCCCACTGAGGCATAAAAGGCCTCGGCCTTTTCCATATCCTTGACCACCACGGTAATGTGGTGGAGATCTGAAAAGAGTGATTTCGGGCTGCCCGCTGGATGGTGCTGCATTTGATATTCTCCTTTCAATGTTTAAAATTTGTTTCTAAGTGGATTTTACGCTTTGCGCTGATCAATTGTTGCAATGATGGCTTCAACATTATCGAGACGCTCCAGTCGATCAATAAGTCCTTTTAATTCTTCTGCTGTTTCAGGGATTAGTTGTTCTGTGGCAAGCTTCAAATACTTTTGGTAAAGCTCCTCCTCGCTGAGGGGGTTCTCAGGCTCCCCCTTGGGATATGACTTAAAGCATTCAAATTTTCGGCCATCCCGGGTCTGGACTTTCACCCGTCCACCAAAAATGTCAGGCAACATGGCATCGACATCGGCATCGGCGACCAGTTTGACTTTATCGACCTGTTCAAGAATCCGTCGATCAGATAGACGTTGCGATGACATCTGTTTGTGGCCCACTTCCCGATCCACAAGGGCAGATCCGACCGCAAAGGGAAGACTGTACTGAGCCTGCCAGATATTGGTCGGTCGATAATTGGACATCTTCAAGCTCTTCTGCGTCGAGCAGCCAATAATGACCTCCGAGATATCGTCAGCCGCCAGATCTTGTTCCGTTATGATCTCAAGAATCCCGTCGATCGGTGCGTGGGCAACGCGACAACCGCTGTACAGTTTGAAATAAGTACCCAAGAATTCCCACTCCTTGCCCAAGGCTTCCAGTGGCTCTTTGTTGGATTCTGGCAAATCATACTTGGTGGGGGCACCCCTGAAACCGGTCTGGGCCAACAGGGCTGCGTTGGCTCCGGTCATAGCAGCCCATCCGGGCGCTTCTTTGGTCATATCCGTCTGATCCCAAATAAAAGCATAGGTGGGAGACGGGCAATGGGCCTCAGCAATTTTGAGCGTATTGATGATCTGTGCAATATCGAAATCAAGTAATTTAGCTGCTGCTGCCGCTGCCCCAAAAGTTCCCGTTAAACTCGCCAAGACGGTTTCCCCGATCATCCAGGCCGTTGCCAGGGCCACTTCATAGCCAACCACCACTGCTTCGATAAAGGCTTTCCCGGAAGCATTTTCCTTTTCGGCCAATGCCAACGCTGTGGGTATGACCATACAACCCGGGTGGCCGCGGTGAACGCGCAAATGTCCAGGCAGACCCATGGAGCCGTCATCCATATCCAGGGTACTCGCCATTACTGCATTGACAAAAGCGGCAAGCTCACAAGGCACTTTCAATCCGAAGCCAAGAAGGGTGGCATCCGGAGCGCCGCCCCGGTTTGCGGCCATATGACGGGCCGCTTGGGTGGCGGCATCATTGCTGGCAGCAATGGCAACTCCCAATGTATCCAGTATCGCGTCTTTGGCCTTATTGACCACTGCTTGGGGCATCTGATCAAACTGCAGGCCGGCGATAAATGCTGCAACCATATCTGAACTCATATTTTACCTCCACGATCGTCTCATAGATGAACTTTATTCCATCGTAAGCAAAGCAGGTACATAATATTTTTTTACAACCGACAAAGCTTTCACCTCACGCTTGGCTTTAATGATGAAAGCGGGATTAAGATCTGCATCGTGAATATGCCCCTCGGCCTCTCCGGTATTATTGTATCTAGCCCCGAGCAACTCCATGGGACCAGCATCAAGTGCCCTAGCCGGACAAGCCTCGACACAGACGGGTCTTTTATTCTCGGCTAATCGGTCTAGACAAAAATGACATTTTTGCATCTTGGGGTTTTGCTCTGGCCCAAATTGGGGAGCTTCATAAGGACAGGCCTCGGCACACGCCCCGCATTCCGACTTGCCTATACATCGGTCCCGGTCTACCACAACTACCCCATCTTGCCTTCTTTTCGAAATCGCCTCTACAGGACAGACATTCAGACAAGCGGGCTCAGCACAATGATAGCAGGCCGTCGATAGATATAAAACTGAGAGATCGGGGTATTTGCCCTTCTCAATAACCATCACCTTTTTCCAGGTCACGGATTGGGCTTCCAAATTATTCCAGTCCTTGCAGGCAACAATACAGGTAAAGCAACCCGTGCAGCGCGTTTGATCGAAATAGAATCCCATTTGCATATCGTACCCCTAAACTTTCTGCACCTGGACCAGACTGTTATTGTAACAAGCAGCGCCCCCTGGTGAACACGCATCCTTTGTCAAAACGTTACCACATCCTCCTTTATCAATACCCTCCTCATCCGGATTGTACCATGCCCCCTGGGGCACATCGACCACACCGGGCATGATCC
>JASFIU010000288.1:0-6344 GCA_050122495.1 Desulfobacterales bacterium
ATTTCTCCATCTTCACCCCGGGGCAGCTCTTCGGTCCCGCTTTCGATATCCAAAATTTTTATATCGGTGCCGGGAACCGGAAAGCCGATCGAACCGATTTTACGCTGGGCCGTGTTGGTGGGGTTGGCGGTGGCCACCGGGGTCGTTTCGCTCAAACCATAACCTTCGAATATAACGGCACCTGTTTTTTCCTCAAATTGTTTACAGACCTCGGGCGGCAAGGGTGCGCCACCGGAAAAACAGCCCATAATAGAGGTTAGATCAAACTTGTCCAGAAGGGTATGGTTTGTAAACGCCACAAAAATGGTCGGCACCGCCGGCATGACGGTAGGTTTATACTTCTGCACCGCCTTGAGAACCTCGGTGAAGGGCGGATTGCCGGCCCGGGGGTCGGGGACACAAACGATCGCACTGCCGGTTGCACAGGCCGACAGCATCGCCACGGTCAACCCAAAACTGTGGTACCAGGGCAGAACCCCCAGATAGGTATGGAACCCTCCACGCCTGAACTTTTCCGGTTCTGCACCGGGTTCATGGGCCAAACGCCCCCATTCATCCAAGGCCATCAGGTTGGACGTAAAATTGGTGTGTACCAGGGCCGCCCCTTTGGGAACACCCGTGGTCCCGCCGGTGTAAATGATTAGGGCCAGATCTTTGGTCGGGTCAATTTCGACCTCCGGCGGCCGGGGTTGGGCTCCGGCGACCACATCGTCAAAAAAGAGATGGCCGGCCTGGTAGTTTCCGGCTTTGGGAATTTTCCCCAATAGACCACCGATAAGGCCTTTGAGCGGCGGCAGGTAAGATTTAACCCCGCAGACAACCACCGTGTCCACGTCGCTGTTTTGGACCGCTGCGACGGTTATCGGATAAAACTGAGGATGATCCATGCAAAAGACAGCCTTGGCACCGCAATCTTTCAACTGGTAGTTGAGCTCATTGGCCGTATAGAGGGGATTGCAGGTAACGCAAACGGCCCCGGCCTTTAAAATACCAAAAAAAATGGCCGGGTAGTGGGGCAAATTGGGCAGGAAAATGGCCACGCGGTCTCCTTTTTGAATGCCGCGTGAGGAAAGAAAATTGGCGATTCGATCCGCCGTATCTTTAACCTGGGCATAGGTACGCGTGGCATCGTTGAAAATCGTGTATACCTGATCGGGGTAGTTGCTGGCAGACTCATCCAGTACGGAATACAAAGGCTTTTCGTATCCGGAAATTTCGTGGGGGACGTCTTCCGGCCAATTGGGCGCCGGCCAGGTTAGGGCTGCCATTTGAACCTCCTTTGGTTAGGGGTTGCTGATAAGACCTCCTTCAAAGTAAATCATCTTTGAGATGGCTAGTAGCTCCAAGTCTATTTTTTTGTTTTCGAATTACTGGAATCAAAAATAATCAGAAAATTCAGTTTTGATAATCGCGTAAAGCTCTTCTCCGATCGCCAGCCCGAGGTCAATGAATTGGGGGCCAAATTTTTTCCCGGTCGGCGTTCTGAAAGTAGATTTAATCGTCTCCAATTTCTCCATGCCCTGGGGGTAGCCAGCCATAAATTTATCCAGCGGCGGGTTAAAATAGGATACCATGTCCCAGAGGGTGTCGTGGAAATTATCCGGACCCCAGCGAAACTTGTCTGCATCATACAGACAGTTGGAAAGCAGCTCCCCGTCGGGTGAATCCGCATCGGTCCTGTCTTTAAAAGCTTCATGGTTCTGAATCGCCCCACAGATATTCTCGATTTCTTCGGAAGAAAATGGATATTTTTTCAGCACCTTTTTGGCATAGGTGGCCGCGTGGGTTGAGTGATCTTTTCGTTTACGCTTGATGTCATGCAGTAACCCGGCGCTCTGCACCAAACAGACCAAACGGGAAAGACGGTCCGGGTCATAGCCGCTTTGTTGGGCTTCGATAACCATTAACGTCCCCGCATCGTGGGATACCTTCACGGCATGCATCAGGCCGTGTCCGAAATCATCTTCCAGGGTCCCGGCAACGAAGGAGAGCAATTTTTTGATGGTCAGATCACTGTCAAATAACTTTCGGGAGGCCTCATAATCCAGGCCATGATCATGGTAGAAATCCGGAGTGGGATGACGCAAAATGATCTGGCGGGCGCGTTGACGAATTTGATGATAAATTGGCTGCATAAGGGAAGTGTTGGCGTATTGGAGTACTGGAGTATGGTTAAGAATATTGAAAAAAAGATCTTCAAAGTATTTATTTTTACATTACTCCATCACTCCACTCCTCCATTACTCCTATTTCTGACAACATCAGTGTTAATATAGGATTCTACATTTTTATAATGAATACACGTAACCGATACGTTCATATTTCAGAAAGGGAAAATGGCCGGCCGCAAACTCGCCACTCCCCATCTTCTTTAACAAGGGTGAGGGTTTCATCAACCTTATGGGTTTCAATCAGGAAAAACAATCTCCCGATTAACGCGTAGACCGGATTAATGGAACGCAGGCGCTCACCACTAATTCTAACCTTGGCGTTGTTTTCATCCGTCATCTTGATTTCGGTTTTGACATGCGACAGCTGATTTTTCATATAACCCGGCGAAAAGCCCATCGCCCTTGCCTTTTCAGCGGACTGCTGCAGATACTCATCCACAATATCGACCGCTTCTTTCTCAGAAAGATCACTGCAGAGTCGTTCCGCTATCGAGGGGCCGTCCAACATAAAATATGCTTTTGTGAATTCAACCGCAGCCTCGGCGGGGCTATCCACCGTGCCGACTGAAATCAGACCCACCTGCAGAATAACAAAAATCACGATTACGGAACCAAAAATCATAATATTTTTACCGGTTAGCATTTAATTCGCCTCCTTCAAGCCCTCCTAAAATATAATCCGGGACCGCGCCTGGCATGTTTTCGGTGATTAAAACCCAGATCGCCTGATGACCCATTGCGAATCGAAATTGAACCGTCGCCGACATGGATGCGGATACCCGATTCAGACATTTCACCTAACATAAAAATATTGCCGATGACAAGAATTTTTAAATCATAAGTCAGGTTTCTTTGGGTGGTTTGGATTGCCTAAATCGACTGAATCGGCTATCGTTGAGGGCACCCGAAAGCGGGTCATAGATGAACTTGAACCCAATCCAATCCACCTTTGGCAGATTGGAATAGGTTCTGATAGGATTAAGGGTGAATGAAAATGGGATCCGAAAACGAAAATATCTTCCGTCATATCTATAATGCCTTGATCTATTCGTGGGCCGGGTTGAAAGCCGCATGGAATAATGAAATGGCTTTTCGAGCCGAAACCATTGTCATTGCGCTTTTGATGCCCATCGGCATCTGGATCGGCGAAACGGCGGTGCAGTGGGCGTTGCTCGTTGGCTCCAGCCTGCTGGTTCTGATTACCGAATTGCTGAATTCAGCCATAGAAAATGTGGTGGATCGCATCGGTACGGAACACCACATTTTGTCCAAACAGGCAAAGGATCTGGGCTCGGCCGCCGCCGGTGTGAGCATGCTGGCCGCAGTAATGGTGTGGGGTCTGATCGCGTATGAGCGTTTTATGAACTGACAAAAGTGACTATAGTGCGGAGTGACTAAAGTGACTAAAGTTAAGGAATTCTGCCATTTAAATTAAAAAGATGGAGCGCCACGCGGCGCAAGCGCCTGCGCTGCGCGAGCGACACCTCAACTTTAGGCACTTTAGCTCACTTTAGTTCACTCCAGGCACTTTTTATAACTATTTTAGCGAACGATACACTCCTTGACCCATGGCTCGGCGACCGCCCTGAGCTGCATCAGTTCATCATCGGTATATTCGTAATTGATTTCTTTAAAGAAATCCGGGTGCAACATCCGGGTTTTATGAAACCGCTGCAGGGCATAAACGCTGGCGCCTGTTATCAGGCGGCTTATATTTTCAATCACCGCTGCGGTCACGATGGGTTTGACGCAGGTGGTTCTGAATTCATAGGCAATCGTCGATTCCATAATAATCTCTATGCTGGCGAGGATTATTTTCTCATTGCAATCTGCTTTGATATAGGTGGCGTACTGCGCTGGATCGGTTTTAAGATCCATGGCAATGTAATCTACCAGCCCCTCGTCGATAAGCCTTTTGATCATCCGGGGGCGACTGCCGTTGGTATCCAGTTTTACCGGAAATCCCATATTTTTAATGTGCCGGCATAAATCCAAAAGGCCGTCCTGCAGCGTGGGTTCTCCACCGGAAATAACCACGCCGTCTAACAGTCCCTTGCGGTTCTCGATAAACCGATAGACCTTGCCGGGATCGTATTCGGCCGAGTGCCCGGTGCAACCTTTGACCAGATCGGGATTATGACAATAGGGGCAGTCAAAATTACAGCCCGATAGGAAAATACCACAGCTTAGTTTCCCCGGATAATCAATCGTCGAATTTTTTAATAACCCGCCGATGTGCATTTGTTTCGTAAACCCCTACTTAAGCTGTCTTCAGTTGTTCAATCTCGGTGTTCATTTGTTCGGGCATTATTAGGTTTCAGGTGTCAGTGTTCAGGTGTCAGGGCAATGGTGACATCAGATTTTGCATTGTGTCATCTGTTTCCTGACACCCGACACCTGAAACCTGAAACCCGATCAGGCCACCTTATATAGTTTGCGATCACTATATTCGGCCTGCTTGCCGTTATTCCATTGTTTCACGGGTCGCAGATAACCCACAACCCGAGAATAAACTTCGGTTTCCTGATTGCAGGTCGAACAGATCGCCTGCTCTCCATTGATATATCCGTGGGAGGGGCAGACACTGAAAGTGGGTGTCAGTGTAAAATACGGAAGCTGATAATGGGTGGTGATCTTCCTTATCAGATTCTTGACGACCTGTCTGTCGCTGACATGTTCGCCCAGGAAAAAGTGCAGCACCGTGCCGCCGGTATATTTGGCCTGGAGTTTGTCCTGCAGCTCCAGAGTTTGAAAAATATCATCGGTGTAGTTCACCGGAAGCTGACTGGAATTCGTATAATAGGGCGCCGCCCCGGCAATAAAATCGGCTTCATTGGCACACGTAATTTGCGGGAACTTCTTTTTATCCAGCATGCAAAGACGGTAGGAGGTCCCTTCAGCCGGAGTCGCTTCCAGGTTGAAAATATCACCGGTCTCCTCTTGTATTTCCGAAATCAGATCGCGCAGAAAATCCATGACCTGCAAAGAAAATTCTTGGCCTCGCTCGGATGCGATGTCTTCACCCAGAAAATTCAGACACGCTTCGTTCATACCGATGATACCGATAGTGGAGAAATGATTTTTCCAGTACAGCCCGGTTCCATCTTTGATATCCCGCAAATAGAACCGTGAGTAAGGGTAGAGGTTTTTGTCGGTGAACAGTTCCAGGACTTTGCGTTTGATCGAAAGGCTTTCGGCAGCTAATCGGACTTTATCTTTAAGGTTTTTAAAAAAATCTTCTTCGGCTGGACTGACATATCCGATGCGCGGCAGGTTGATGGTAACGACTCCGATGGATCCGGTCAGGGGATTGGCCCCAAAAAGACCGCCGCCGCGTTTTAAAAGTTCCCGGTTATCAAGGCGTAAGCGGCAGCACATCGAGCGCGCATCTTCGGGCGCCATATCAGAATTCACGAAATTTGAAAAATAGGGAATCCCGTATTTTGCGGTCATTTTCCAGACCATTTCCAGATTGGGATTGGCCCAATCAAAATCAGCCGTAATATTGTAAGTCGGGATCGGAAAGGTAAAGACTCTTCCTTTGGCGTCGCCTTCCATCATGACTTCGGCAAAGGCCTTATTGAGCATATCCATCTCCGGTTGAAACTCGCCATAAGTCTGTTCCTGTTCGCGGCCGCCAATAACCACGGGCTGATCTTTTAAAATGGCGGAGACATTTAGATCCAGAGTGATATTGGTAAAAGGTGTCTGAAATCCGACCCGGGTCGGGATATTGATGTTAAAAATAAATTCCTGTAAAGCCTGCTTGACACCATCATAACCAAGCCGGTCATGACGGATAAACGGCGCCAGAAGTGTGTCAAAATTGGAAATCGCCTGGGCTCCGGCGGCTTCTCCCTGCAAGGTATAGAAAAAATTGACAATCTGCCCCAGTGCGGAACGCAGATGTTTCGCAGGCGCACTCTCGACCTTGCCTTCTACGCCTTTGAAGCCCTGGCGCAACAAATCCTGAAGATCCCAACCGACGCAATAAACCGATAAGAGATTCAGATCGTGAATGTGAAGATCACCATCCTTGTGGGCCCGTCGGATTTCCGGTGGATAAATAGAATTTAACCAGTATTCGGACGTCACTTCAGATGAAATGTAATTGTTCAGCCCTTGCAGTGAATAACACATGTTGCTGTTTTCTTTAATTTTCCAATCGAGCTT
>JASFIU010000289.1:0-6336 GCA_050122495.1 Desulfobacterales bacterium
GATGAGGTCGTTGCCATGGGTGCTGCCATCCAGGGCGGTGTTTTAAAAGGCGACGTGGAGGATGTATTGCTGCTGGACGTCACCCCCCTGTCGCTCGGTATTGAAACCCTGGGCGGCGTAATGACCCGGTTGATTGATAAAAACACCACCATTCCGGCGAAAAAGAGTCAAATTTTTTCAACTGCCGAAGATAACCAGCCGGCCGTATCGGTCCACGTGCTGCAGGGAGAGCGCGAAATGGCCCAGGATAATAAAACACTGGGCCGCTTTGAGTTGATGGGTATTGCCCCGGCACCTCGCGGGGTCCCGCAAATTGAAGTAACTTTTGATATCGATGCCAACGGAATTGTGGAGGTATCCGCCAAGGACTCGTCAACCGGCAAACAGCAATCGATTCGGATCACCCATTCTTCCGGGTTATCCAAAGATGAAATTGATCGATTGGTGAAAGATGCCGAGCTTCATGCTGAAGACGATAAGACCAGAAAAGAGCTGGCAGATGCCCGTAATTCAGCGGATGCGCTGATATATTCCACCGAAAAAACCCTCGCCGAGCTGGGCGATCAGGTGGACAGCGGCTTAAAAGTCGAAGTGGAACAGACAATCGCCACGCTCAAGGGTGAAATCGAAGGTGAAAACAGCGCTGAAATCAAGCGTCTGACTGAAGCACTGACCCAGGCTTCCCATCAACTGGCGTCCTCGATGTATCAACAGGCTTCGCCGGGGGGTCATCGTAATGAACAGCATGCGGCAGGTGCACATCATACATCGGCCGGTGAATTTTCGAATTCCGATGAAGAAGTCGTTGACGCCGAGTACGAAGAGGTCAACTGATTCGGACATTGCATGAAAAACATCCTAAAAGAGGCGGTGTACACCATGTGGGCACCGCCTCTTTCTTATCTGAATTGTGCTCGAGTTCGTTCGCAAAAAAAAAACTTTCTTTCAGTTAAAAATCCGGTTATTTTATATCCTGTGAGCTTTAATCACCACAGAGGGCACAGAGACCACAGAGAAAAAATACAGATCACACTTAATTTTCTATTAAAAATTAAATAATTATCTCTGTGTGCTCTGTGATCTCTGTGGTAAAAAATTTAATACATACCTCATGAAAGCCGCCTTCAAAATAATCGGTATCATCATTTTATCGTTCCTGGTTGTTGCGGGGTTCTATTTTTATCTGGGCCTGCCGGATGTCAGCGGGTTAAAAACTAAAAATCCCCGAACCACCTCATTAATGGTACAGCGCTACCGGGAGGCGAAGAAAACCGACGCGACCTTTCGGATCCGCAAGCAGTGGATTGATTTTGAGGCCATACCGAAATTGCTGCGCGAAACTGTCCGGGTTACCGAAGACGCCAGCTTTTATCAGCACCACGGTATCGACTTTGCAGAATTAAAAGAGGCCATCAAAAAAAATTGGAAAAAAGGAGCATATGCCCGCGGTGCCAGCACCATTACCCAGCAACTGGCAAAGAATCTTTATCTGTCCACTGAAAAAAGCCTAACCCGTAAAATCAAGGAATATTTAATCGCCATCCGCTTGGAAAAGAATTTAAGCAAGGATCGTATTTTTGCCATTTACCTTAATGTTATCGAATGGGGGCCGGGAATATTTGGGGTGGAATCAGCCTCGCGGTATTATTTTCATAAAAGTGTTAGCCAGCTGAATCTGGAGGAAATGGTCCGACTGGTGGCCGTCATCCCCAAACCGTTAAAAATCAATCCCACCGAAGATGACGATTGGCTGAAATGGAAAGCCCGCTGGATTTTAGACGCCCTGAAACGATACGCCTACATTGATCAGGTCCAATACCAAGCCACCTACAAAAACTTTCAATAATTCTGTTTTACCCCCCAACCCCATTTCATATCGTGGGGTTCCAGGTGTCCGGCTAAATCAACAAGTGATGAGTGCTGAGGACTGAGGACTGAGCAAAAAAAAGTTGCCTGGCGCCCTGCCTTTTCAACATGACCAGCGCCTGCTATAGATCGCCAGGGCGAAGCGGTGTCGCTTTTCGCCGCGGGCTGGCGGGTTTATTTTTTGCATTTTGTGTTTCGATATGCCTCAGACCTCAGCACTCAGTCCTCAGTCCTCAGTCCTATATTTTAAAACTTGAGACCTTATGCTTAATACTTGATATAACTAGATTGCAATATTATTAATAATAATATATGGAGAAGGGTAATGAATATTGGATACTACCCCTAAAACCGAAAAGGCAGGGCAAAATGGCAAAAAAGCGTAAAAACGTACCGTTTCAGGAAATAACTTTACCGTTGCCGACACCGGCGGACCTGAGGGGACGGCAATCGGTTCGCGCAACCTTTAAGTTATCAGCCAGGGCCATCGACGTGCTCAGTATCGTGGCCGCACAATTGGGAATCAAACAAAAATCGCTCTTTGATCATCTGATAGAGGATGTGAAGTCGCTGAACGTCATTGCAAATGAAATCGAAGATGACGCCTTTAGTGCCCTGGATCGCATTCAAAAAACCTTTGTTGTCAGTCGGCGTACCCTGTCATGCCTGGAAGAAACTTCACGGCAGTTTAATGCGCCGCGGGATGCTTTAGTGGAATATTCAATTCAGCGATTGCTGCCGGTCATTGCAAAGGAACGGGAAAGACACCGCAAACGCAAAGCGGTATTAAACGATATCAATGCACACCTTGAACAGGGATTGAACATATTACAGAAAGCCCGATCCCTTTTAGGCGAAGAAGATCCGGTCTATGCCAGATTTGAATCCGCCATGCACACATTGGCAAACGCACAGACCCATATCGAAGATAGTGTAAGAAGAGGAAGCGTTATTGAGGACTTTTGAGGCAGTGGAATTTTATCTAGGCGTTAGTGCCAGCAACCCTTCATCAGTACTCAAATCCATTCTAAATCGGCGCAGATAATTTAAACCCAATAACCCGACATCCGGCTGATTGGGAAGATCCAGCACCAGCGCCTTTACATTACGGGTTTCAAACCCTTCCAATGTGATAGAATCCAGAACCACCTCCGGCGCATTAATTTCACCGCTGGCCGTATAAACCGTACGCCGCGGATTCCGGACCGTTATGATTATACCTAGATCAGCGGCTGTTGAAAATGGTATGGTCACCATGGATGCACCCGTATCAACAATAAAGTCTTGGGAGAATTCCTGATTAAGAGAAGCCGTAACCGGGATTAGCCGAGCCCCCGGCACAAAGCGAATAAGAATTTTACCTTCCTGTCCTTTCAATTCGGAAATCTGTGACTGCAATATTCCAACCTGACCCTTGAGCGCCGGTGGGTAATTTCTGGACAATAAGAGTCTTTCTGCCGTTGCCCAGTCGTTTTCTGCCAGGGCCAATTTTACACCGTACAGATGAAGGTTGAGATCATTCGGCAGCTGCTGGCCTCCACGTTCATAAACCCGCCAGGCATCCTGAATATCTCCGCCTTCAAGCAAAATATTCAGCCAGTTTAGATATAGATCGGAATGAATTTTAGCCAGCTGAGCCTTATCTACATCTTTTTGGGGCTGCCAATTAACGATAACGTTTTCGGTTAAATCGACCGCTTCTTCAAAACCATAACTTTCCGCCGTCAGGATGACCACATCCGACATCAAAGCGACGTCATCCGCTTGAGCGAGAACCTCGGCATCAAAATAATTGGCCACCTGGACCGCATAACCATCTTGAACCGCCCGCGTAATCAGGGACCGCAATTGACTCACAATGGCATCGGGCTGCAAATGGGCCGGCCTCTCGTTTACAGATAGCTTCGGATTATATTGAAACGCCTGGGTAAAGGCTTCCAGACGATCCAGATCAGAATAATCATCTGTCATGGCAAGGGCCAGGGCAAACTCTTCTTCGCGGCTATTGGCGAAAGTGAGCCTATAGTAATCATCGACCCGGATCTCCGCCATAAGCTCGCTGCCTTCCTCGCCTGCCCATAAAAAAGCGCCCTCGACAAAATCACCAAAGGTCCAGCCAACCACTCGATCCGCCTGGATAAAAACGCCGGGCTCGTTTATGCTGTCCGGGATGGCGCTTTTATAAAAATTCCCTTGCCGGCCGATACCCCTTATCTCGATCGGCTCGGGCGGATCCGGGGATCTAAGCGCCAGCCACGTCAGCGGCTTGTCCGCAGCCCAGGGATAAAGATCCGGGCTTTCTAAGCTTAGATCTCCCCGGATTTGCCACAGGCTGATTTGATCCAAATCGTTTGTAATTCCACCTTCAATCTCCAACTGATTTCCGGAACTCATCTGAAGAACCCAGTTGGATCCGCCTAAACAGCGCCGGGTGGGCACCGCAACCCAGCCGCCGCCAACCACGGGCACCGTAATTTCCAGGATGAGATTTCCGGTGACATCTTTAATCCGAAGCAGCCCGGTTGGAATATTGATCTGTTCGGCATCGGATTCACTCGCGGTAACGGGTTTAATCGGGGAGGCCTTCTCGGGTAAGCTGGCCTGCGGGCGGACCGGAGCCGGTTTTTCGGTGGAAGAGGCTTTTAATTTAGCCGGCTGCGGTGTGGTGGGATCCGCACGGTAATAATAATAAAGCCCGCCACAGACAATCAAAATTAAAACAGCAACCGGCAGCCACAGCCGACTGGCCTTTTTTGCCGGTATTTCATGCAAGGATGCGCCGCAGTTGTAACAAATGTCGGACTCGATGGGATTTTTGATCCGGCATTGCGGACAATCGATAATATTATTGTTCTCTGCTGTATCCGTGTCCATAATTAAAACCTAGCCTTGATCGCCTCAAAGTCAAGCAGGCAATGGCGTCGGAAAGACGATACATATATTGAATTATAACATAATATTTTGAGGTTTTGGAGTACTGGTGATATTCATAATTTGGATTTTAGATTTCGGATTTTGGATTTAGAAACAGACTGACCTGCTTTACAATTGGGCTCCAATTTTTTCAATCCCCAATCTAAATTCCAAAATCAAAAATCAATATGAGTCCACCACTCGAAGGTTGCCCGAATTATGAACTTCTGTCTTCTGAATTATCCGGTACGACAAATAAAGTTAGCCCCTCCATTTTTTTGACCCGAACAGGCTGTCCGGCTTCAACCGGTGGCCCTTCCCCGATTCTTTCAGCCCGCCAGAGCTCACCCCGTATCTTGACATACCCTGCCGGGCCCAGTTTCTCTCTGGCAACACCGCGCTCACCAATCATAGAGCGGGACTTCCCGCCGCGCTCCCAATCGTAGGCCCGCCAGATAAAGGGAAACAAAACCACGTCTTTGACAATCCAAAAACCAATAATACTCCATAAAAGCCAGACCGGAATAACGACCCAGTATTGAATCACAATCAAGATCAGGATCATGGCCGCAAATTCGGGAATATTCAGCAGGATGTATCTAAGGTATATCGATCTCGGTATTTTTCTGAAGTTAAAATCCATTTTAATATTAACTCACGCAAAGCCGCGAAGTCGCCAAGGGTTTTTTATTATTTAAATTATTATTCTTTGCGACTTAGCGGCTTTGCGTGAGGACCTAAATTTTATTTTGCTCACAGCGATGCATTTTTAAAATAGATTCAAAACGCTTATGAGATAATACGAATAAATTCGTTTTCAAGCAAATTCCGACCGGATTTAATTTGTGCAATGGTGTGCACGATGAATTCGTATTTATGGGCTTCACCATTTTTCAATTTTGCTGTTTGGGTCGGGCACAAATACCAGGTACAGATCCAGGGCCGGGCGATGCGCGGCAGCCGGCATCCCCGGGGCCCTAAATATCGACACGGGGTTTTAAGATCAGCCTTCGGCTGTGCCGGTAAAATTGAAAGATGGTTGAAATGCAAAAATAGGAGGTCCTTAAAATCGAACCAGACACTGGCGTTCAGACAACAGGGTTCGGGACACCAGGGACAACTATGGGAACAGCGTTCATCAAGAATCGGAAAAAATGAGTTCAACAACGCTTTGATTTCCTGTGCAATAATTGAGAGTGGTTTCAGATCAGCGCGGTAGCGTTGCAGGTGATAATCAACTGCCTGATTTGCAGCCTGCCATGATCCGGAGGATGCCCATGGTATTCCGGATTCGGATTGCTTATCAATTAGGGATTCAGGCATGTTGATAGTCGGCGACGATGAGAGTTAAATCATCATCCAGCGCTTCCTCTGAAGGTTTCCCCGACCAGTTGAATACCCGCCGGATGAGGGCATCTGCAAATTGATCCGCCGGAAGTTGGGCATGTGACATGATGAATTCTTTTAAGCGCTCTAAGCCGAAAAGCGTGCGAGCCGAGTTGGATGTTTCGATAATTCCATCGGTGTAAAGTAAGATCCGATCTTCCGGCTTAAGCG
>JASFIU010000290.1:0-6334 GCA_050122495.1 Desulfobacterales bacterium
AGAAAACAGATGACAGCAGATAAAAAGCAGATTGTCTTCTACCTGTGCTCATTTTTTCACTGACACCCGAAACCTGACACCTGAAACCAGAAACATTGTGTTGTTTAAAAACCCAATTGGACTCAAGTCTACCACCCAACTTTTATAACATTTTTGAGGGACATGACACTAGGCGGCGCCGGGCGGTGTATCGTCTAATTTCGGATCTTCACATTCCCCGGACTCGATATCATCCTTGAGAAAGTCATACAGACTTCCGCGATAAGAACATTTGATCGCTTCTTTGATCTTTTTAATCAGATACTCGCTGATGGCTGCTTCTCCGTCAATTTTTAAACGAAACGCAATCAAGCGCTGCAATTTTTTATCCTGCTTATCGCGATCGGGCACCATCCGCATGACGCGTTGAAAAATCATTTGAAACGGGCCCTCATTCTCCTCGATTGAAATGATTTTATCCGTCATAATTTTTTCTCCTTCGGACAAAAAATTATTTTCACTGGTTGCCGAATCCGTTTTGTTCCCCGCAATCCGGACAGGTCCAGGTGATGGCATTGCAGGACATCCCCCACATGTTTTCTTGCATGCAACCCTGACAGATGCTAAAACCGCAGCGGCACGTCCAGCAAAAAGGAAATGTCATTCTACAGCAATCGCAGTCATAATTTTTGACGCGACGTCTTTTTTTCCGGTATGCGGTTCCTGCGGCCGGCGCTTTCATGATTGTTGTTTTAAAGCTTTAATGCTATAGGTTCTTTCAATTATGCACAGGTAGCATTGTCGCTAAGCCAAAGAATGTCTCGATCTAATCAGACGTAACAGTAAAAAATAATTCAATCAGGCTCATATGTCAACGCAGCCGGCACCGGCTCAAATCAGAATTAAAACTGAAATATTTCCTTTTGAGTAAATAATTGAATTGTTAATCACGAAAACACGAAATAAATATAACACGAATTTTTTCGTGTTTTTACCTTTTCGTGTTTTCGTGATAGATTTTTATTTTTCGGTTATCGTTTAGGCGTATTATGATCCAATGAATAACGAAAAGACCATATATTTAATCGACGGAACCGCCTATATTCACCGGGCCTATCATGCCATCCGGGGGTTATCCAATTCAAAAGGGCTTCCGACCAATGCAATTTTTGGCTTTACCCGCATGCTGCTGAAGCTTATCGAAGATTGCAATCCCAAATATGCCGGCATGTTTTTTGATGCCAAGGGTCCCACCTTCCGCCATGAGAAGTATGCGGACTATAAAGCCAATCGTCCGCCGATGCCGGAAGATATGGCCGCCCAAATTCCGTACATCAAAAAAATTACAGCTGCATTTCAATTGCCGATTATCGAGATGCAAGGATTTGAAGCGGACGACTTAATCGGGACCCATGCCCGTATTGCCGAAAAGGCGGGCTATGCGGTGGTTATGGTGACCGGCGACAAGGATTTTATACAGCTGGTCACCAATCAGACGATTATCTGGGATCCCATGAAGGATATCACGATCGATGCCAAATCCGTAAAGGAATCCTATGGTGTTGCAGCGTCGCAGATGATCGAGGTCATGGGGCTCTCCGGTGATACAGCCGATAATATCCCGGGCGTTCCCGGAATCGGCCAGAAAACCGCCCTCAATCTGATCCAGAAATTCGGGAGCATGCAAGCCCTATATCAGGCCCTTGACTCCATTACTCAAAAAAAACAGCGTGAAAACCTGATCAGCTTTCAAGATCAGGCTTTTTTGAGCCGGGATCTGGTCACCATTGATACACAGGTTCCGGTCTCCGGCGATTTAAAGGTCTTCAAGATCGGTCCGCCCGATGCCGATGCGCTTTCCGAGTTGTTTAAAACGCTCGAATTCAGGCAGTTGCAGCAGACCATGTCTACGCGCACGGATCTCAGCCAAAAAAAATACAAAGCCATTTTGGAAATGGACGAACTGGCGAAGCTGAGCGCCCGGCTGAAATCAGCCCCAATTTTTGCGCTGGACACCGAGACCACCTCCCAGGACCCGATGAAAGCCAGATTGGTGGGCCTGTCTTTTGCGGTGCAAGCCAATGAAGCCTTTTACATTCCCTGCGGTCATGATTATCTTGGGGCGCCCCGGCAACTTGAGCTAACCGAGGTTCTGAAACACCTTCGCCCTATTTTGGAGGATGCGGCCATTAAAAAGGTCGGGCAGAATATTAAATATGATTGGATCGTTCTATCCCGGCATGGTGTCAATCTTGAGGGTGTGCAGTTTGATACCATGGTCGGCTCTTACCTGCTGAACCCCTCTAAAAGAGCCCATAACCTGGATCAGATTGCCATGGATTTTCTGGGTCATAAAACCATTCCGTATCAGGAAGTCACCGGCAAAGGCAAAAATGCCATATCATTTAACAAGGCGCTTCTGGAAAAAGCAGTGCCCTATGCCTGCGAGGATGCCGATATCACGCTTATGGCCAAAGACGTTCTGATGCCCCGGCTAGAGGAGATCGGCTTGACCGATCTGATGGAAAATGTCGAAATGCCGCTGGTGCCGGTTTTGCTGCGGATGGAGATGCAGGGCACCTGCGTTGATATTGATCGCCTGCATGAATTGTCCAAATCATTCGAACAGCAGCTTGAAGCATTGGAAGCCAGCATCTATGGGCTTGCTGGGGAAGAATTCAATATTAACTCATCCCAACAGCTCGGTAATATTCTGTTTAATAAACTCCAATTGCCGGTTTTGAAAAAGACTAAAAAGAAAACCGGTTATTCCACCGATGTGGATGTTTTAACCCGGCTGGCCGAAGAACATGAGATGCCGGGGCTTGTATTAAAACACCGCACTCTAACAAAATTGAAATCGACCTATGCCGATGCCTTAATTGAGCTGGTCCATCCGGAAACAGGCCGTATCCATACGTCCTACAATCAGACCGTAACGGCTACGGGCCGCCTGAGCAGTTCCGACCCCAATTTGCAAAATATTCCGATTCGAACCGATGAAGGCATGGAAATTCGCCGGGCCTTTGTTCCCCGTAAGGGCTGGTCTCTGGTTTCAGCGGATTATTCCCAGGTGGAGCTTCGGATTCTGGCGCATTATTCGGATGATCAAATTCTAATTGAGGCTTTTTTAAAAGATGAAGATATACACACGCGAACCGCCAGTGAAGTTTTTCAAGTATCGCCGTCAGAGATTACAACAGAGCTCAGGCGGCAGGCCAAGGCGATTAATTTCGGTATCATTTACGGGATGAGTGCTTTCGGGCTTTCAAAACAGCTGGGGATCAGCCTTAAGATGGCGAAGACGTATATTGATAATTATTTTGAAAGATATGAGGGTGTAAAACGCTTCATCGATCAGACCCTGGTAGAGGCCAACCGGTTAAAGCAGACCAGCACCCTGCTTGGACGCATTCGCCTCCTACCGGATATCAGCAGTACTAACAATAACGTGCGCCAGGCAGCCGAGCGCACGGCGATCAATACGCCGATCCAGGGCTCTGCGGCCGATCTCATTAAACTGGCAATGATCCATATCGACAGCGCTTTCAGGGATAAAAAACTGAAATCCGCCATGCTGCTCAGCGTTCACGATGAGCTGGTTTTTGAAGTCCCACCCGAAGAGCGCGATACGGTAACAGTTCTGGTCAAAGAGATCATGGAAAATATCTGGGATCTCAAAGTGCCGCTGAAGGTCAATGTGGCTGTGGGCGAAAACTGGGCCGAAGCCCATTAGCGGAATTCGTTTTATCTATTTATCCTTTTTCTGCGGTGCAGCGGATTTCACCTTGCCTTTGACCGTATCTTCCACCGTTTGGTAAATGTCTTCGAAGGTTTTTGGAAAACCGGCCGGCGATATCCTGCCGCCTTCAATGAACTTGACAACGATTTCCTTGGCTGCTCTTAAAATTTGTTCATCCATAGATGCCATTTACAATGATCTCCTTTAAATAGAAATATTTAATAATTTTGAACTGTTATCAGAATTGCCATCACGTGTCAAGACAGCCTCATCCTGAAGTCCGCTCCGATCAGAACGAATTCATAAGGCGGATTGACATGACGGCTATAATTTTCTATCTAAATGAAACTAAAGCTTAATTTCACTAACAGCAGAGAATTTTAATAAAGGGAATAATGCCTACTGGTCAAAGACGCGTCCGCCGATTATGTTTTTTGGGGTTCTGTTTCTTGTTGATTGTGAGCCTCAATATCCTATCCGTGAATTGTTCCCCCCAGAAAACCATTGAGAAAACGACCGAAACGGTAACACATACCACCCAGAAAATTAGGCGAAACATTCGATTTTCTGATGATGACCTTCAAAGATTAGCGGCCGTTGTCGGCTTTGAAAACCGGTCGGTATATCGGGCCAAGGATTTTACTCAGCTGTTTCGCAAAGGAATTCCCGAATACCTGAACAGCGAGTGCGATGACGTTACGGTCCCGGATCTGGGTAGCGGCGAAGATGTGGAACGCTTAAAGGGGCTGCCCAAGCTGAAATCCGGCCGAGTCGATAATTTTGCTCTGGCAACCATCGCCAGAAAGCTGGGTTTGAATGCGGTTGTCACCGGTAGTCTGAACGATATCGGCCTGATCAAAGAAACAGAAGGTTTGATTTTGAAGGATACCCTCCATGCCATTCAAATCCTGGTGAGTATCGAAGTTTATGACACCGAAACGGGAACCAAGATCCTGGATCAGGTTTTTAACCGCAAGGTGGAAGTCGAAGACCTGGATTATGATTTGATTCAGTCGGAAGAGAAATTAATGTTGCCCACTTTAAACGAAACGATAAGCGATCTAATTGCAGAGATGGGCGAACGGATTTGCTGGGCCATTGAGGATCAACCCTGGAACGGCTTCATTACCACAGTTGCTGGCGATAAGATCATTCTTTCCGCCGGAGAACTTTCAGGCCTGAAGGCCGGGGACGAGCTCGAGGTTTTTGATAACTCGCGAATATTAAAGGGGCGCGACGGCCAACAATTTTTCGTCCATGGGAGAAAAATCGGTGAGATTCAGATCGTCGCTGTTGAATCCGGCAGATCCGAAGCCGTGGCGACCTCTGATAATGGGATAAAACCGGGAAGTAGTGTGCGGGTTAAGTAGAAGCTATCTCAAAAATGCATCTCATGCCCAATGGCTGCGTTGCGATCCGGTTTAAAATGCTCACGTACTTCGTGTACGCTCCGCTTTAAAACCGAATCGACGCCTTGCCCTTGAACATGATCTACGATTTTTGAGATAGCTTCTAATAAGAAGTGACTAAAGTTAAGGTGTCGCTGTGCTCCATCTTTTTTATTAAAATGGTAGAATTCCTTAACTTTAGGCACTTTAGCTCACTTTAGTTCACTTTAGTCACTATTATTTTTGGACTTCTAAAGATTCCTTAAACGCCTCAATCCGCTGGAGAGCTTCTGCTTGCGTTGAAATATGATTAATGGATTTGCGAAACTGGCTGCTGTTTCGCAGCCCTTTTGCAAACCAGCACAAACGACTGCGCATCATCCGGCATGCGATTTCTTCGCCGAAGTATTTTACGGATTCCCGCACATACCGGGTCATTATTTCAAAATGGTGGTCCAGGTCAGCCTCGGGTTCCTCCTCTCCCCGGATGCGTGCCAGCACCTGGGAAAAAATGAAGGGATTGCCAATCGCCCTTCGGCCGATCATGACGGCATCACATTTCGTTTGCTCCAGCATGTTGATCGCATCCGTTGCACTGAATATATCTCCGTTGCCGATCACCGGAATCCGGACCCGCTTTTTTAAGGCGGTGATAATTGACCAATCAGCGCGGCCGCCGAATGCCTGGGTAGCGGTGCGCGGATGAATGGCAATGGCGTCCACGCCGCACGCTTCCGCGATCTCCGCTATCTCAAACGCCTGATCACCCGTTGGATTCCAACCGGTTCTGATTTTGATTGTGAGTGGAATCCGGACCGCGTTGCGAACTGATTTGATGAGCGCCTCTGCTGTTTTCGGCGCTTTCATCAGAGCCGCCCCGGAGCCGTTTTTAACGATTTTTCTAACCGAACAACCAAAATTGATGTCAACCATGTCGGCGCCGGAAGACGCCACCATACCGGCGGCCTCCGCCATGATCGCCGGATCAGAGCCAAAAATCTGCACTGACAAAGGCTTTTCTTGCGGCGAGCTGTCCATCAGTCTTTCGGTTTTTGAGGATTTATTGACCAGCCCGTGGGCACTGACCATCTCCGAGCAAACCAGCGCGCAACCGGCCTCTTTTGCCAGCAGTCGAAAAGGCAAATTCGTAATCCCTGCCAGGGGGGCCAGGATGGTCTGGTTTTCAAGCGTTACGGATCCGATGTTCATAAAAATGTGTCCGTTG
>JASFIU010000291.1:0-6298 GCA_050122495.1 Desulfobacterales bacterium
CCGACTCGCAAAAAAGCACGTGCGCAAAGGGTATGATCATTATAAGGAAAACCGGTTAAAACAAGCCATGGAGGAACTGAGTCGGGCAATTGAAATTGATCCAGAAAATGCCGAAGCTTTTTTCTGGCGCGCCCGAACATTTATTCGAATGGGGCAATATAACGATGCGATTGGGGATTTAAGAGAGGTGGTGGATTTGAATCCGCGTTACAGTCCCGCATATGATAATCTGGGCTGGCTGTTCATGCGCCGCAACAAATATGATGAAAGCCTCCGCCACCTGAACAAATCGATCGAACTGAAGCCGGATAACGGATGGGCCCACTATATGCGAAGCCGGATTTTTTTCAAAAAGGGGGAGCTGCAAAAAGCCTTGGAAAGTGCCAAAACCGCCTGCGAATTGGGATATAAAGACGGATGCAATGATGTAAAACGCTACACTGAAAAAAATGGTTGACGTTAATCACGAAAACACGAAAAGTTAAAAGCACGAAATCTTTTTATTTCTTACCTTTTCGTGTTTTCGGTCTTTCGTGCTTTCGTGATATTTACTTTGTTACCCGCCGTCCGGCAAATGGAAAAATTAAATAATGCCCCAAAATGACTATTATCAGATTTTAGATGTGGATCCGAAGGCAAGCTCAAAGCAAATCAAAGCAGCCTACCGCAAACTGGCCTTTAAATATCATCCGGATCGAAACAGCCGGAATCCGGAGGCGGCCGAAAACATGAAAAGCGTAAACGAAGCTTATGCAGTTCTGTCAGATGCAGCTAAACGGCGCGAATACGACACCCTGAGGCAGCAGTTCGGCGCATCGGCCTATAACCAGTTCAGACAAAACTACTCGGAGCAGGATATTTTCAGCGGTTCAGACATTAATCAAATTTTAGAACAGATGGCCCGGGCGTTTGGACTAAGAGGATCTGATGAAATTTTTAAGGAATTTTACGGCCAGGGATATCACCGTTATCAATTCCGAAAACCCGGATTTTTTGCGAAGAGTTACTATTTTTCAGGTCCCCAACAATCCCAGGGGATGAATAATGCCAGTCCACCCTTGCAGGGAAGCATCGGTAAACTCATCCGCTACTTCTTAAAGCAATTCGGCGGGATTGAATTGCCGGAAGACGGTGCCGATCTGAGTGACACGATCTCACTCAGCCCGGACCTTGCCCGGCAAGGGGGACCCTATGCCTACTATTTTCGTAAGAAAGATAAAAAACTAGTTGTTAAAATCCCGCCGGGCGTCAAAAACAACCAATCCATTCGGCTAACGGGAATGGGCGAGGAAGGCAAAGGCGGAGGTAAAGCAGGAGATCTGTACCTCAGAGTTCGCATCCGTAAACCGCTGCTCCAATCCGTAAAGGATTTTATGGGCCAGCTTCGCAGGTCAATAAAAAAATGAAAAAACTGGTGTGTCACGGAGATAGCCTGACAGAGGCTTCAGACCTGGAGGACCCGGCTATCTGGCCGACATTGGTTGAAGGCCGGCTAAAAATAAAGCTCCTCAACAGCGGGATCGGCGGAGATACCACCGCCGGCCTGCTGAGCCGGTTTTACCATGACGTGATTCGCCATCGCCCCGACCATGTCCTCATTATGGGCGGCACCAATGACCTGTGGTGGGATCTTGACCTAAAGTTGATTCAAGCCAATATTTTTACGATGACCTGTCAGGCTGAGTATCATCATATCATCCCAATCGTTGGCCTTCCTATCCCCATCAATGTTGATAAAGCGCAAAAGCAGGATTTTATGCCGCCGCAAGGTGGTTATCAAAAGTGTGCGCAAAAATTAGCTGCGCTGGTCGAGCACTTAACGATATTGGCGCAGCAAAATGAGATTGCCTGCCTGGATTTCTACCACCTCTTTTGTGATGATTCCGGCACCGTCGAGGGGAAATACTTTTTGGAAGATGGTCTGCATCCCAATAAAGCCGGACATCAATTGATGGCTGAAAAAACGGTTGAATTGTTGCAAAGCCTGTTCAATTTTTCTTAAAAGGATCAAATTGACATACACCGTTTGCGTGTTAATATAGGGGCGACTCAAAAAGCAGTTTTGGATCAAAGGGCTAATTTCCCTGCGCCAAACGACTTTATCCTTTACAGGCGAACGATGATGAGCTTCAATCACAGTAAGCCTGCCGAATGGTTGGTTTTAATATGCCATCTTACAGCAAAATTCCAAAAATCCGAGCAGATGCGAGTGAAAGGATCGACTAGATGCAATCCCTACAAACCTCCGTATTCAGAAAACCGATCATTCTGGCATGTATTCTCATGGTTCTGCCTGTATTGTCCAATGCACTCGAAATTCCAGGTCTAAAATTAAAATACGGCAAACTCGAACGCAGCCGGGAGGTCACCAATAAGTTTGAAACCTACCAAATTTTAGCGGATCACAAGTATTACACCCATAGCTGGGGCAGGGTTCCGTATGCGATTATCGGCATTCAGAATAAATTCAAACTCCGCAAGGGATTGTGGCGTGAGGTTGAGGCTACTGCTCCGCTGCTGAGAAGCTGGATCGGCCAGATGGACAGTATCTACGGATACCGGCCCTATGGATCGCGCATTCTCGACCATCAGGGCAACCAGATCGGCGTGTGGTACTCGAGCAAGCAATGGACAACGGTTGTTATCGAGGAGGACAATCAGGTCGCCGTGTTTACGCCGGAAGCCCCGGGGTTCCGGGGAGGAGCAGATCAATAAAGAATTGTATGATGGCTTGGGTACGTCGATAATCCTCAACTCGCTACCGCAATGACAATCAGTCGATCCAAAACCGAAAAACGACATCGGTCGTTGTTGCAAAAGGCCGTCAGGCGCGGAAATGTCGATCTGGTCCTGACGGCCAGCGCCTTCCTTGAATCACTCGGTTCAAAAGACAGAAACTGGTATCGCATTCGAACCGCCATCATCACATTTGAAGAATGCTGGCCGCTGGGAACGGAATTAATTTTCAATAAAAAGTTCCACAGTAAGGTCGCCGCTCTAATCCGGGTAACACGATCGGTTAAGGCCCGGGATGCCACCGGCCTCGGATATTTAGCCTATGCATTTTTCCAAAAGGATACCTCGGTCCTGGCTGATGCACCGGACGATAAAGCCATCCGGATTGTGGCCAATGCCATCCGGCGCCCCGATGATTTCTGGCAATGGATCGGGTGGCAGCAAACATCCGCCAATCAAAAAATTCTGATCGAAAATGCCACCCGTTTCAAAAAGGCCGGTCTGCCCCATGATAAAGCCGTCGTTCAAGCAGCCGCTTATCTGACGGTAACCGGCGATTTGCCGCCAATAAAGGATGGGCCGCCCGCGGATCCCAAATTCCCCTACTGGGTGGCCTTTGACCGGCACACCGCAGAAGGGCAGCGGGCCCTGCGGGATATCTCGCGGGATCTGCATATTTCACCACCGCAGCTGGAATGGTCGTTTTTTTATTTTGAAGGCGCCTTAACAAATGGAGAAATTCCTTCAAAATGGTGGGATCATTACTGCCACTGGCGGTTTCAAAAAATAGATCTACCGGTCGAAGAGGCCCACCTGCTGTGGGAGCCGGCCAAACTTCAGGTAATCGAGGCCCTGGCCCAGGAAAGTCGTCAATTGCAACATGAGCTTTATCGCTGGAAATTGTCCAATCAAGAACGCATTCGAGCGCTAAAAAGACAGGTTCAATTATATCTGGATCATATGGATGAGATCCAGCGGGACCAGAAAGATTTGTTTTAAATAATTATTGACAATCTTAAGGCTGCTATTTACATAATTAAAAAAAATAAAACGGCGTTCCACAATACGAAACGCCATCATTCGTGTATCCTAAAAGCCTTTAAATCAGGAGGTCAAATTGGAGCGACAGGATCCAGGCACATATTATAAGGCGCTTTTTGATCTTGAAAACAGGGTCGCTGTCATCATTGGCGGAACCGGAGTCCTTTGCGGTGAAATGGCGTGGGGACTTTTGCAGGCCGGCGCTCGGGTGGTTTTGATAGGGCGAAATCAAGAAAAAGCAGACCACCATTTTCAGCGCTGGGGGTGTTCCCCGGATGATGCCCGTTTCTTCAAGGCGGATATGACCCAGAGAGATCAAATTGCACAGATAATACCTCAGGTATTGGATTGGTACGGGCACATCGACATCTGGATTAACGGGGCAACGGTTGCGCCACCCGGTCCGTATTTTGATATTACCGATGAGCAGTTTGAATCTGTAATCGATGTAAACCTGAAAGCGGTCCACATGGCATGCCAGGCCATCGGCAAGCACTGGATCGACCGCGCTGAAAAAGGCGCCATCATCAATATGTCATCGATGGCAGCCGTGCGGCCGTTGAGCCGAACCTTTATCTACAGCCTCGCCAAGGCCGGCGTGATCAATCTGACTCAAAACCTGGCACGCGAATGGGCCGCGGACGGAATTCGCGTGAATGCCCTCTGCCCTGGATTTTTTCCGGCAGAACAGAATCGGGCAATTCTGGATGAGCAAAGAGTTGCAGCCATTATGCGGCAGACACCCATGGGTCGTTTCGGGGAACCGCCGGAACTTATCGGAGCAACTTTATTGCTGGCATCCGAGAAGGCCGGCCAATTTATCACCGGGTCCAATCTGGTGGTCGATGGTGGGTTTTCCGCTATGGCGATCTAGTCTTGCGCCCCGAAAGTCATTTACAGGACACAGATTTATTTTATCCATCTGCTTTTTCAAAAATAAAGTTGATTAAATCCCAAATGACAAATTCTAAATTGCAAATAAATCTCAATTTTTTAATAACCCAAACCGTTTGGGATTTTGGATTTTGGTCATTGTAATTTGTTTGATATTTGTGTTTTGTGATTTGGAATTTATTGATTTTGGTGCTTAAAATTTTCCTAATTACAGAACGAAAAATTAAAAGGCGCCTCAAATGAACCCAGATTTAACCGAGCACGAAGCTGCCGAAAAAATTCATAATGCCGCAATGGCGCTATTGAGAGACCCGGGAATCAAATTGGATCATGAAGAGATCTGCAAAGCACTTCTCGACGCCGGCGCACGAGAAGGGGTTTCGGCAGATGTCATCCGCTTCCCCGAAGAATTGGTCACCGAAAAACTTGCACTTTGCCCGAATGAGTTCGTGTTTGCAGACAAAGACGGCAACGGCCAGCCGGTCAGCGCAAATAGTGATGCCGTCATCTGGTCGGTTCCGGGGTTGAAAATGTACGAAAATAATGCCATCCGTCCATTCACCAAGGACGACATGGCACGGGTTGCACGGCTGCTGGACCAACTCGAAAATGTCGATGGTGTATTCGGCTTTGCGCTGGATGACGTCCCCCCGGGTGCGCGAGACGTGGTGGGGCTTCGCACGATGGCTGAAAATACGAAAAAGCATATTCGGGTCCTGTGTTTCACACCTCAGGGATCGGATATGATGGTTGAAATGAAGAAAGTGGTCGGCGACTATCCCTGGTTTAGTGTGGGATTTACGGCCCACGGTCCATTACGCTGGACAAATCTGGCCCTGGAAATTTTCAAGCGTTCCGCCGGTCACGGCATCCCCACCACCATCAACGGAGAACCCATGGCCGGCGTATCCGGACCGGTAACCCTGGCCGGTTCAACCGCAGTGGGAACGGCGGAAATTCTGGCAGGCCTGGTCATCAATCAGATACTTGAGCCGGGCCGTCCCTGCGTCTTTAATCTCGGATTGGCGCACACCTTTGATATGCGCACCAGTATAGCGGTAACCGGCGGGCCCGAAAATCATCTTTTTGCCCAAATGGCCGGCATGATGGGTCGTTTTTATAACTTACCTTCAGGTAGCTGGGTTTCAACCGAATCGATGTGCGCGGATGCGCAAACAGCCATGGAAAAGACATGCGGCTTTTTAACCCACTTGCAAAGCAGAGTTTCCAACATTTGGTCTGTCGGCCAGCTGGAGTCCGAGCTTACCTTTTCTCCTGCCCAGGCGGTGATTGACGATGAAATCATCGCTTACGTAAAACGCTACTTGCAAGGCGTTTCGGTAAACGATGAAGCCCTGGCAGTGGAGCTGATCAAACAGGTGGGAATTTCGGGATCGTTTCTGGAGCAACCCCATACGGCCGAACATTTTCGAACCGAGCTGTTTATGCCCAAACTTCTGTTTCGCCAACCCCGGGAGGAATGGGAAAGCCAGGGCAGCACAGATCTTGCAAGCAGAGCAGAAGAAAGGGCCCAGGCGCTGATGCAAAATACGGTTGACCCCAAACTGACCGATGATCAGATAAAAGAGTTGGACACACTGGCCAACCGGTTTTTAAAAGAAATCGG